>CANRAG010000001.1 GCA_947628515.1 uncultured Clostridia bacterium
GAGCAGGTGACGGAAGGGCTTATGGACGCCGTAACGGCGGTGAGCGGCTCGTCGCCGGCGTATGTGTTCCTGTTTATAGAAGCGATGGCGGACGCCGCCGTGCAGGGCGGGATGCCGCGCTCGCAGGCGTACACATTCGCGGCTCAGTCCGTGCTCGGCTCGGCAAAGATGGTGCTTGAGACGGGCAAGCATCCCGGCGAGCTTAAAGACATGGTATGCTCGCCGTCGGGAACCACAATAGACGCGGTTGCGGCGCTGGAGGACGGCGGTATGCGCGGCACCGTTATGAAGGCGATGAAGGTCTGCATTGATAAGTCAAGATCGATGTAGGCAAGGATACATATGTATCAGGTCACGGCTTGTCATATCATTTACATAATACGCGCAAAAGAAACGGAGGAATATTTTGTATGATGATTACGGTCATTGTTTTGCTTATCGGCTTTGTTCTGCTGATTAAGGGCTCGGATGTGTTTGTAGACGGCTCATCGTCGGTGGCAAAGCTGCTGGGCGTTCCGGCGGTTATCATAGGCCTTACAATAGTTTCAATGGGCACGAGCGCGCCGGAAGCGGCGGTGAGTATAACCGCCGGATTTCGGGGCAGCAACGAGATAGCTATTTCAAATCTCGTTGGCTCCAACACGTTTAATATGCTCGTGGTTGCGGGGCTTAGCGCGGCAATTACGCCGTTTATGATTGACAAGGTTGTGCTCAAACGGGATTTTCCGGTATGCCTGGGCATTATGGCGATTATGATTATAATGTCCCTTGACGGCGCGATTTCAAGACTTGACGGTATCATAATGCTTGTGATATTTGTATTGTATATACTCTACCTTATATCAAGCGCGATAAAAAGCCGCGCGGTCGCAGAGGACAGCGGCGCGGCGATGTCGCCGGCAAAGAGCGTTATTTTTATAATAGTCGGTATCGCGGCTGTAATCGCGGGCGGCCAGCTGGTGGTAAACAGCGCCCAGAAGATAGCCGCCGCGCTCGGAATGAGTCAGACGCTTATCGGACTTACGGTTATAGCCATAGGCACGTCGCTGCCGGAGCTTGTGACCTCAGTGGTCGCGGCGCGGAAGGGACAGAGCGGCATCGCGATAGGAAACGTCGTAGGCTCGTCCATTTTCAATCTTGCGTTTGTAATGGGCATGTCCTCTGCCGCAAACGCGATCGGCGTTGTGCCGGAGGCTGTAATTGACGCGTTCGTCATGCTCGGCGTAAATATGCTCGGATTTGCGTTCTGCCTTACCGGCAGAAAATTCTCGCGGTGGGAAGGTATTGCGCTTGTGGCTGTTTACGCTGTGTATACGGCATATCTTATAATCAGATGATTTTAAAAATATATTGAAATTTTGCGGTATATGATATATAATATGGCTATATAATTCTATTTGAGGTGGTGCGAATTATGAGAATTTGTGTTTTCGGCGCTGCGAGCAGCGCGATAGAGCCTGTCTATATCGAGCTTGTGGAGGTATTGGGCGAGAAGCTTGCAAAAGCGGGGCATGAGCTGGTATTCGGCGCGGGCGCGAACGGACTTATGGGAGCCGCCGCGCGCGGCTTTAAAAAGGGCGGCGGAAAGATAACGGGAATTATCCCGTCATTTTTTAAAGATGAAGCAATAGAAGCTATTTACGATAAATGCGACGAGCTGATTTTCACGGAAAGCATGCGTGAGCGCAAGAGACTAATGGAGGACATGGCGGACGCGTTTATCATTGTTCCGGGCGGGATAGGGACCCTGGAGGAGTTTTATGAGGTTCTGACGCTGAAGCAGCTTGGGCGGCACACAAAGCCGCTTGCTCTGTACAATATAAAGGGGTATTATAATAATCTTACGGAGTTTATGCGCCACTGTACGGACGAGGGTTTTATAAACCGCAAGTGCGAAACGCTCTATATGTGCAGCGAGGACTGCGCGGAGGTTTTGCGATACATTGAGGATAACACACCGCTTAATTACACGGTACGGGAATTGAAAAACGGATAACCCGTAATATTCTAAGCGCGGCGGGCGCGGCATATAATTTGCCGAGCCCGCTTTTTTTTGTCACAAAAACACGACGCTGCCGGTCTATAAGACCGATAACCGCGCTTTAACTTGGCCGTATGGTCGGACTGTGATAAATACACAAACAAACCATATAAGATAGCAAAAAATCTATTGAAATTATTTAGAATATATTGTATAATAAAGTATGTGTAGATATTTTTTCATTGCGGACCGAAAAAATATCACCAAATCATAAAAAAAGGAGAGATAAGGGAATGAAATTCAGTAAATTGACAAGTCTGCTCATCTCGGCGGCTATGGCCGCTTCCGCGACGGCGGGCTTGGCTGTGACGGCGTCGGCTGATGAGCTTCCGGCCGATAAAGCGTGGACGGTAAATGATACCGCTCTTATGGAAGCCGCAACAAAAGCCGGAGATGATACGCAGTTCGGACCGGTAGACGGGCTTTCGGGGTATGGTCAATGGAAAAGCCATAATTTAGAAGCTACATACACCCATAATGATAAGGAATATCACTTTACATCGGCATGGCAGGCCGGACAGGGCAACGCAACCAGAAGAAACTTCTATTTTACGCCTGAAACCTCATGTATCGTTACGGTTGCATATGCGGCTCAGGCAAAAAGACCTGTATATATAGTGCAGGACGGAAAGACTCTCGCGACAGGCGAGGAAGGCCTTACGGAGGGCAAGGCTGCGACAATAACGGCGGATATTGAAGATCCTTCAAAGGATGTATATGTTTACGGCGGAAGCTCAAACAAGGACATATACGGAATTTTCGTAGATTATTATGATCCTTCGATTGTAAGGTATCAGAACGTATCCGGTAATATAAGCTATGACGGACAAATAGATGATAAGTCCAACATGAAGCTTGTATTCAAGAACACAAAGGAGGACGAGGCGGACGAGGTTAGGGCGGATTTTGCCGATACCTACAGCGTGCAGCTTCGCCAGAACAGAACCTATGATATTTATGTCGAAGAAAACGGCGAAAAGAGCAAATCGGTATGCGTAACTCTTGATACACAGTCGGTATCGGTCGCAAAGACGGATAAGACATATGATATTAAAGTGGTTGACATAGCGCCGACAGACGTAACGGGCGATGTTGTTGTACATGACGTATACAATGACGGAAAATCACTCGACCTTTCAAATGTAGAGCTTACCTTCAAGTCGGACAGCTATGAGTATAAGACAAATGTTACGGATAACAAGATTAACGTTCAAATGATGCCGGGTGAGGAGTATACCGTAACAGCGACAGGCATTGACGGCTATTCGCTTTCACCGCTTTCGGGCAGCTATGCAATGGCGCCCGGCGACACGGCGCCGTTTAAGAATATACTGATAACGGAGAACGTTGATTCGGTCGAGTATAAGCCGGAGCTTAAAGTCGGCGAGGACAAGGAATTTAAAACAATCACGGACGCGATTACGGCTGTTAAGAAGATGACAAGAGAACCGGGCGAGGAAGGCAGAGTTACCATATTGGTTGACAAGGGCACATACACGGAGCAGGTTATAGTGGATGCGCCGTATATTACAATCAAGGCGGCGGACGAGGCCAACAGACCGGAAATTCAGTGGTATTACGGAATAGGTTATCTGTATTACAGTTCAGCGGGAAATCAGTATTACAGCGAGGACTACGCGGTAGCAAAGATTAAAAAAGGCCCCGTTACACGCTGGGGAAGTGCTGTAAGGATAACGGAGCCAAATGTAAATCTTGAAGGTATTATCGTAAGACAAACCTTTAACTGCTTTGTTTCCGACGCAGAGCGCGCGGACGGAGTTGAACCGGCAATGCATAACGAGTACACCGACGTAAACGGCAAGCCGGACAGAACCGCAGACGGTTACGATGCAATGGCAAAGACTGCGACAGAGCGCGCGGCGGCGATTGCAATGGACGCGGATTATATAGAACTGTATCATTGTGATTTCATTTCGTCGCAGGATACATTCTATACAAATAAAATCGGCTACGTTAAGGACTGCTATATCGAGGGCGGCACAGACTATATATTTGGCGGTAATTCAATCGTATTTGAGGACTGCACTCTTGCATGGCATGGTTACAGTGACCAGAAAACCGGCGGTCATATAACGGCAAACAAGAATGGCGCGGATCCTGTACCGGGTACTCCGAATACAGCTGCCAACGGTTATCTTTTAAAGAATTGTACGATAACAACATCAAAGTATTATCCGGAGAACCAGTTTGCGGCAGGCGGCTGGGGCAGAAACTGGGGCGGCCCTCAGACACAGGTAGTATTTGACGGCGTTAAAGTCGAGACTGACGAGATACCGAGCGGATGGACAGCAATGGGCGGCGATTTAGATAAGTCGATACTATATGTCAATAATGTAACGGATAAGAATGGAAGCGAGGTTGATGTATCGGGAACGACATATAATCCGAACGGAACAATGTCTGATAACGGATACACTCCCATGGCGATGAAAACATATTTCGGCGGCACATGGGTTCCCGCGCATTATGATGCTTCAACCGATACTGAAACGCCGCCGGAACCGACTTCGGAGGTTCCCACTAACGATCCGAGCGAGACACATTCGCCGGACGGAGGCACAAAGATTTCATGCGTTAAGATTACGGCAACGTACAATGACGGCGTTCTCCAAACCGCAAAGGTGGAAAACGTAGAGATCGAGCCGTCACAGGCGGTTCCGTCAACTGACGGTGACACAAAGATTATGTACTGGGAATCGCTCGATAACATGAAGCCCGTAAAGGCTGCGACGGAAGAGGGCGGCCCCGGCGGTGACGATGGCGGCGACGATAGCGGCGATGGCGGCGACACAGGCGAGACCGTTGTTCCCCCGACAACCATTCCGGTGGGCGAGGGCGTTAAACTCAGCGCGGACGATCTTGAACAAAAAGAATACACGGAGACAATCGCTCAAAATGGCTTCTACATCGGCGCTGACGCAAGTAAGGATGAAAGCGGTAAGAATAATGGTAGCGTAACGGTTGACGCCGCCGGTACAAATGGCACAACCATAGATGGCGTAAAGTACACAAACAGAATAAAGACAGGCGGAGCGGGCGATCCGAAAACGGGAGTAAGAACATTCTATTTCAAGGTTGATTCGGACTGCACCATGATAATGGCTGCTACCTCGTCAAACTCGGAAGAGAGAGATATAATTGTGCTTCACGGCGACAGAGAGGAGCATCTTGATGTTCTTGCGAAAGCGAGCTATAGAGTGGATAAAATAAACGCGGGTGAAACTGTGATTATTTATTCGCCGGCGGGCGGTCTTAACGTGTACGGAATATCGTTAACCCCGTATACCAAGGCGCCGACATACTCGTGGCAGGTATCCGGTGATAATTCGGGCTGCCCCGAGGGTACGGAGCTTATGAAGGGACTTACCACGTTGTTTGAAGATACGGCTAAAAACGGCAAGTATATAACATCCGGTGATAACGGCTCTATTTCAAGCGGTGTTGTGACGGGTACGGCGTTGAAGTATGTTGCGCCTAAGTCTGGCACCCTTAAAGTGACCGTTAACGGTCTCGGTGAGGATAAAAAATTGTGCGTCATGGCCGAGGGCGGCAAGGATGATGATACAAATCCATCTGTAGCCGGCGGCGGTAAAGGTGTGGATGTAACGGTTTCTGCTGCGGTAACAGAGGGTATAACATATTATATCTGGGCACCCGGCTCAAAGGCGCGGTTCACGGCCGCAAGTCTTACAGAGCCGGAATAACGGTTATGTTACAACAGTTTACGGCAAACTAAAAAGTTAATAAATCATTTTGGACGAAACGGCATAGGATTTCTATGCCGTTTCGCTGTTTAGAGGTAAGATACAGGAGGTGGCAGTCGGGTTTTTGAAAAATTTTAAGGATATTCTTTGTACGGGATAACAATAATAAATCCGTTAAATATCCTAAAAAACCCATTGAATTTAACGAGCTTTTATGGTAAAATTAACATAATATATAAATTTTCAGGAGGGTGACGTATGAAGGGGAAGTTGTTAAGCTTTGTAACGGCCTCCGCGCTCGCCATGTCGTGCACGACGTGCAGCGTTTATTCCGTGTCGGCGGCCGATACAAAGTCGGGGCTTGTGTTAGCTTTTCCGGGCGCGGAGGGCGCGGGTAAATACGCGACCGGCGGACGCGGCGGCAGCATATACCATGTAACAAATTTAAATGACAGCGGCGCAGGCTCGTTCCGCGACGCCGTTTCGGGCTATAACCGCATTATCGTATTTGATGTGGGCGGCACAATCAATTTAAAATCCGATGTTATCTGCAAGGGTAATATAACCATTGCGGGGCAGACCGCGCCGGGCGGGAACGGAATAACGCTGCGCGGCGGAAAAATCGGCATGGGCGGCGATAATATCATCGCGCGGTTCATCTCGTCAAGGCCGGGCGAGAAGGGCACGGAGTCGGACTATGACGCGTGGGGCGGCAGCGCCGGCTCGAACTCGATTATAGACCACTGCTCGATCGGCTGGGCGAACGATGAGCAGTTCGGTCTGTATTCAAAGAATATGAATCAGACGGTACAGTATACCATCATAGGCCCGTCAAACTGCGTATCCTACCATTCAAAGGGCGCGCACGGCTTCGGCGCGATGTTCGGCAAGGGACAGAACACATGGCACCACAATCTTTTGTGCCACAGTCTTTCGCGAAATTTCAGGGGCAAGGTCGAGAAAACGGAGGCCATGGATTTTGTAAACAACGTAATCTATGACTGGGGATACCAGACGGCATACGGAACGATGGGACATATAAACTATGTGAACAATTATCTGAAGGGCGGCCCGTCTACAAAGGGCGGCTATAGGTTTTTAAACAATTCCAGCGGTTCGGGCAAGGAGAACTATAAGTTTTATGTAGAGGGCAACACGATGCGAAAGCCCGACGGCAGCTATTATAACAGCAATGTTGAGAAACGTAACTGGATTGGCGTAAGCGGATTTGAGGAGGCGACGTACCGCTCCGACACTCCGTTTACCGTGGCGGCGGTTGACGGCTCTGACGCGTCGGTTGTCAGGACGGCTGAGAGCGCGGAGGACGCGTTTTCGCATGTTGTAAACTATGCCGGCGCGGCTATAAACGCGCAGTCGCGTACAAAGATTGACGCGCAGGTTTTGGACGAGGCAAAAAACGGCACGGGCTCGCTTACCGGCGGCCGTGATTTTTCGACCGTTACCGACAGCGCCGTTAAAAAGGCAATACAATCATACGGAATAAAGTACATGGACTATAATTCGTACTATCCGGCGCCAATCACGAAAAAGACTATAAAAGACAGCGATAACGACGGTATGCCCGACGACTGGGAAAAGGAGAGAGGACTGAACCCGAACGACGCGTCCGACGCGATGGGCGACTATTTCGGCGACGGCTATAACAATATAGAGTATTATATAAACGACCTCACGGTTGACGCGTTCCCGCCGGGCGTTGTCACGAAGTCAAAAACCACCGGCGAGCTCGGCCCCGACTTTGAGCTTGCGAAGGCGGACGCGGACGCGCTCAAGCTAAGTAAGACAAAGATAACCTACGCGAGCGATTTGACGCTTCCGACGACCGCGCCGTTAAACGGTTCGGAGGTCAGCTGGAGCAGCTCATCGTCTGCCGTAACTATAAAGGATAATGTGATAACAAACGTGCACAACACCGCGCAAACACAGACAGCGGCGCTCGTGGCAAGCATAACACATTCGTCCGCAAGCGGCAGCTATACGTTTAAGCGCACGTTTAACGTTACCGTTCGTCCCACGTCATGGGTCCCCACAATCGGCGACAAGGGCGCGGCGGCGGAGACAAAGCTTATGGACGGACTGTATAATATAAGCGAGCTTACCTGCTCGTCAGCGGATGTTACGATCAATAATCAAACCTTTAGCTGCTACGCGAGCGGCGCGGCGGACGGAAGGTGGGAGAACGGCGCGGCGACGGGTACGGCGTTCCGGTTCAAGGCCGCCGTTGACGGGTATCTTTCGGCATACATAACAAATCTTTCCGCGACTAAGATCGCGTATATCGTTCCGGCGGGCGCGGCAAGTCAGAAGGACTGCGTCGCAAGCGTATCGGGAGCATACGGCAGCGAGCAGGTTATGCTCACTCCGGTCGAGAAGGGCAAAACGTATTATATCTATGTCGCAGGCTCAAAGGGCAGATTTACCGAGATTTCGTTTACCACCGAGCCGCAGCAGATTATATGGGTGCCCACGGGGGATGTAACGACCGAAACTTGCTTCGCGCCGGGACTTACGGCTTCGGGGAATATGGCTTACAGCGCGACGGCGCGCGATATTGACGGAATATTGTTTAACGGACGCGTCCGGTGCGCTACAGAGCCCGGCGGCACGCCGAAGGGCGAGACGGGAGGGGCGTTCAAATATACCGCTCCCGCGAAGGGAAACCTTACCGTATACTATAAAATCGGCACAACAAAAACCTTTAAGATTACCGACAGTACGGGTAAGAGCATCATAGCGTCATACACAAACGAAGCGGAGTACGACGAAAGCGATACCGAAACCAATATCGGCGAGTCGCAGTATATGTCAACCACCGCCGAGGTGTATGCCGGTAATACATATTATATCTATATTGACGGCTCAAAGGGCGAGTTTTACGGCATAGGCTTTGAGCAGACGGGAGCGGCGTCGGAGTCAGCTCCTACGCCTACGCCCGCGTCCACGCCGGTACCGACATCCACACCGATACCGACGTCCACGCCGGATACCGGGAAACAGCCGGTAAGCTGCGTTAAGATTACTGCGGTATATGACGGTAACGATGTTCTTAAAAACGTAACAATAGAAAACGTTACGGTAACGGAGCCTGAGCGGTCGGAGGATAAAAATACAAGGATATTCTATTGGAATACATTGGAGGATATGAAACCGGTTAAACTTTAAAAAAAACCCTGGGCTACGGTGTTAACGCCGCTGCTCAGGGCTTTTTTAAATCTTATACAGTTCTTCTATATTATTCTTATATTCTCGCGGGGTCATGCAATATATGCGCTTAAACGCGCGGTTAAAGGTGCTCTGACTTGTAAATCCGGAGCTGTTGCATATAGCGGTTATCGAGTCGTTTGTGGTTCGTATGAGCCCGGCGGCGTACTCCGCGCGTATAAGAGCGAGATAGTTCGGCAGGCTGATTTTTATTTTGTCCGAGAATGTGCGCGATATATAAAACTTGCTTACGGAGAACTCTTTCGCAAGCGAATCGAGAGTTATGTTTTCGAGAAAATTACGACTGATATAGCCTATTATTTTCTGCGTTAAATCCCGCACCGGCGCCGCCGTGGTATGTACAAGCGTGAGCTTTTTTAAAAGCCGCGAGATTATAAGCAGTATCCACGCGAGCCTCTCGGCGGTATCGGAGCATGTCAAAAGCTCCGAAAACGCGGATTTTACCGTATCGTCCACATCGGTAATAATCGGATTTTCCGGAGCGAGGTCGGTGAGGTCCGGCAGAACGCGCCCGAAAATTTTGGCGGGGCATATAATAAATATCTGATTGGTATCCCGCCATTCATTACGGTAGTAGGTATGGACGGTGTTCGGGAAAATCATTGCCGCCTGACCTTCGGTTATCTCGTAATCCGCGCCGTTGATATTAATATGCTGACCGAGCTCGAACACATATATTATCTCAACCTGCTCGTGGATATGCGAGCGGTATTTCAGCTCGCGCGTGTTGTGTATAATGCTTATGTCCTCCGGACGAAATTCATAGAACGGTACCATATTCGTATTCCTCCCGCAATCCGACGCTTTACCGCGTAAAAGACAGGGGATTGCAATAATTGACTGATTTTTTGTAATCTTTGACTATAATTATACAACAAAATATGATACAATACAAGTATAATATTGAAACAATAAACGAGAAAGGGGCACAATTATGAAATTCAGACGTATTCTGGCTGTGGCGGCAGCGGCGGCAATATCCGCTTCGTGTATAACGGCGTATGCGGAAAAGGACGGTTACGACGCCCGGACGGCAAGCCTTGACGGCTCCGCGCCTGCCGCGGCTGAGGAGACCGACAGGGACTATCTTCCGTATAAGGATGAAAGCCTTTCGTTCGAGGAACGCGCGGCGGATTTGGTATCGCGCATGACGCTTGAGGAAAAGGTTGCGCAGCTGGGCTATACCGCTCCGGCCATTCCGAGACTGGGCGTGTCAAACTATAACTACTGGAAGGAATGTCTGCACGGAGTAGCGCGGCAGGGACAGGCGACAAATTTCCCGGCGCCGCTCGCGCTTTCAAACACATGGAACCGCGACCTCATTTACAAGGTTGCCGACATCACCTCAACAGAGGCGAGAGCCAAGAACAATAAGACGAACCTTTCATATTATACCCCGACAATCAACATGGCGCGCGATCCGCGCTGGGGACGTAACGAGGAAACATACGGCGAGGATCCGTATCTTACGGGTCGGCTCGGTGGTGAGTTTGTAAAGGGTATGCAGGGCAGTGACGGTAAGTATATAAAGATTATCGCCACAATCAAGCATTTTGCGGCCAATAATAACGAGGCGTACCGACGCGGCGGCTCATCGGTCATGAACGAGTTCAACTACAGAAACTACTATTTAAAGGTGTTTGAGAATGTGGCTGAAGTTGAGATGCCGGGCTCGGTAATGTCGTCATACAACGCGGCGACGGTTTACCGTAACGGACAGCTTCTGTTTAACTATAAGCCGTCGGCGGCCAACACATATCTTCTGACCGACATATTAAGACGCACATGGGGCTTTGACGGATATGTCACAACCGACTGCGGCGCGGGCGAGGATTTGATTTCAAACACATCATATATGAACGGAATTCTCGGCAACACCACCTCCGCAAGCGGCGCGTATATCGCGGCGGCGCTAAAGGCGGGTATGGATCTTGAATGTAACCTCGGCGGCGGAAACGCGTCGGTTGCAAACGGCGCGGACGCGGTGCTTGAAGGGTATATCTCCGAGCAGGAGCTTGAAACGAATGTCTATCATCTGTTTTTGCAGCGTTTCAGAACGGGCGAGTTCGACAGCAATCCCGCATACCGCGATATAACCTCGGCGGAGATTGAAACGGATGAACATGTCGCGGCGGCGGAGGAAGCCGCAGAGGAGTCGTGGGTGCTTTTAAAGAACGACAACAGCACATTACCGCTTACAAGCGTGAAGAAGGCGGTAGTGGTCGGAAACATGGCAAACACGCTTGCGCTCGGCGACTATACGGGAACGCCGAAAAATACGGTAAAGCCGATTACGGGAATCAGAGAGGCGCTCGAAGCAAAGGGCACCGAAGTGTCATATTTGGGCGGCGTTGACGACGCGGAAAAGCTTTTTAACGTAAAAAGTATAACCCTCGTTATGAAGGACGGCTCAAAAAAGAGTATTGACCTCACAAAAGCGGAGAGCGTTTCGGGCATGACGCTCGATGGCGGAAAGCTCCTTGACGTAACTCCGAAGGCGACGGCGGTTATAAAGAACGTAAACTTTCTAAACGTCGCGTCGGTTCAGGCGGAAATAGCGGCGGGCACGCGCATAGGCGGCTCGTTAAATATCGCTTACGGCAGCGGCGGTCCGACCGTTGCGGCAATAAATTCAACTCCTACGGCCGATACAAATACATATGCCGAATGTACAGGCGCGTTCACGGGCGAGGACGGCGGCTACAACGGCACGGCGGATATGTATATTTCCGCAAGCGCGGCGGTGGAGGATTTCTCGGTTGAAAATTACAAGGAACAGCTTGACGCCGCCGATGTAATTATCGCGTACGCGGGAACGGTTCCAAAGCAGGACGGGTTCGGCGACGCGGATTCGTCGGAGTCGAAGGACAGAGCGTCCATCGACCTTCCGGCGCACCAGGCGCATGTTCAGGCAATCTGCGACAAGTACCCGAATAAGACCGTTGTGGTGATGTCAACGGTGGGACAGATTAACGTAGAGCCGTTTATGAATAAGTGTAAGGCGATTTTGTGGACCTCATATAACGGCCAGACACAGGGAACAGCGCTCGGAAAAATTCTTACGGGCGAGGCAAATCCGTCAGGGCGGCTTTCAACGACCTGGTACAGGAACGATGACGTAAAGAAGATGGAGCTTTCAAACTCTTCGACACAGACAGTCGGCGGCATAAGCGGCAAATACACAAATTATGATATTCAGGCAAGCGGCACAAATCCGGGACATACCTATCAGTACTACAGCGGCACGCCGATATATCCGTTCGGATACGGACTAAGCTACACGAGCTATGAATATTCGAATATGACGATAGACAGGACGGCGGTTGATGCGAACGGAAAGGTTAAGTTCACCGTTGATGTGCAAAACACGGGTGATAAAGCGGGCGCGGAGGTCGTGTAGCTTTACGCAGCGCATCCGCAGGACGGGAACGCGAACACGCCGAAGAAGCAGTTAAAGGGCTTTGAGAAGGTGGAGCTTAAACCGGGAGAAAAAAAGACGGTTTCGTTTGAGCTTGATGTTGACGATATGGCGCTCTATAGCGAGCAGGCAGTTAAGAATACAGTTCCCACAGGCACATACACGGCGTATATATCGAAGAACGCGAACGACACATCGCTTTCTAAGACCTTTGATGTATCCGGCACGCTCGACGCGTCGCTTAAAACCGTAAAGGCTATGCCGGACGGACTGACGCTTAAAGCGTATATCTCCGAGGATAGATCAAAGCTTTCGCCGATTAACAAGATTAAGGCCAATGTATCGGCGGTAATGTATGACGAATCGGTACATAATATCGAAAAGGGTGAAATAACATACACATCCTCGAACGAAAACGTAGCGAAGGTCGATAATGACGGAAACGTGACGTCGGGGCTATATGACGGCACGGCGACGATAACAGCGAGCGTGACGGTTAACGGCGTGACAAAAACCGATTCGTTCCCGGTTGTAAACTCGCTCACCGTCGCGAACGACGAGCTTCCGTATGTGATAGACAAGGCAATGAGCGCCGACGGCGGCAATGTAGATGTTACGCTTTCCTACAGAGGGAGCACGGAACCGGTTGCGGCAGCGCTTAGAGCGGAGGTGCTAAACGCCGATAATACGGTTAAAAATACGGTATCGGCTACAATTCGCGGCGCGGGCAAGTACAGAATGGAGGTCGGCGCGGCGGATAACGAAACGGTCAGGTATACCGTGATTGACGCCGACGGAGTAACGGCGCGCTCGGAGAGCTTTGAGGCGGTCTATAAAACGCCCAAGCCGAGCAAAATAGTCGCGTACTATCTTGAAAATGAGGATTATGACTATACCGTATTGACGGGCGGCGCCGACAAGACACCGTATACCGAAACCGTAAACGGGCTTTCCGGCTACGGCTCATGGAGCAATTCGGCGTCAAAGGCCGATTATACCTATGTCGATATAAACGACAATGAATACAGTTACAGTTTCACGAAGGCATGGGCGGCAGGTGCCGGAGGCACGACTAACAGATGTCTGTACTTCACTCCCGAAGCGCCGTGTAAGGTAACGGCTGTATTCTACGGTTCGGAGGCTCAAAGAAGTATGACAATAAAGCAGGGCAGCCGCCAGAGCGTCCAGGAGGGAGTCGGCGCGGCGGTGGCGTTCAGTCTGGACGTTACCGACACAACCGAACCGGTATATGTATACGGCGGCAGCTCGACAAAGTATCTCTACGCGATAATAGTCGAATATTACGGCATGGGCGGCGAGGAGGAGACTCCGAAGCCGACGGCGCGGCCGGGAAGCGAAACAACGGATTTATATAAGGTTGCAAAGGGCAGCTACAAGGCGGGCGATACTCTTTATGACGGAGCGTTCACGTTAAAGGTAACAAATGATATTACCGCGACCGAAAACAACACAGAGGGCTTTATGGCCGGTATGGTATTCCGCACACAGCTTAGCGGTGATATAACGAAAAAGTCAGACGATATTGTCTCCTACTTTAAGGATGCCGGACTTAACGACGACACACAGGTAACAAGTATTATATTCACGCCGAAACATGACGGCACTGCCGGAATTTATCTTACGAACGTCTCCGGCGAGCGCGTTGTGAACGTATGGGACAATACATCCGATACAAATGATTCAATATCCGTGTCCGGCTCGGCAATGCCGGGAACCTTTAAGGTCAAGGCGGGGCATGAGTATATTCTCTACGGCAGGAAGTGGACTTCAACAATGCTCGGCGCGGAGCTGAAATACGCCGAAAAGGAGAGCGAGTCACCCGCGCCCGATATAACGGACGCGCCAACGGCCAAACCGACAGAGCAGCCCACGGATAAGCCCGCGCCGCCTGTTATTAATTACGGGGCGGACGGAAAAGAATTGACAATATGGTGTTATGATGACAGCAAGCCGGAAATAGCTGTTATTGCCGGCTCATACGAGGACGGATCACTCACGGGCGTACAGATTTATAATCCGGAATTTGCCGCGGGCAGCGGAGCAGCGCCATGGATCGGACATGTGGACAATGTAGAGCTTAATGAAGGGGATAAGGTGTTCCTTTGGAATTCGGTCGAGGGAATGAAGCCGGTGTCAGAGGTATACACATATACGCCTCAAACCGAGACGGAGCTGCAAACGGTAGACTGGAACGGCATGAGGATATCGCTTACAAAATCCGGCACGGAAACGAGCCTGTGGAACGTCATGCCCGGCGGCAGGGCGGATATAACGCCGAATTTGTTCCACAGCGCGGAGAACGGTATGCCTACGTCATATCCGGAGCACAGCTTTGACATGAAATGTCTTGCGGTATATAAGGATAGACTGTATGTGGGCTGCGCGACAGGTCATGTGATAATGATGACGGAGTGCGCCAAGTGCTACAAGCTTTTTAAACCCGTAGACCGCATAGACGACATGGAGATTTCCGACGGCTGTATGATTATAAACGGAACCGAAAAGATAGACATGGCAAGGCTGGGCGGCGACACGGTCGAGCCGGACGAGGCGATACTCATGCTCGATGACGGCGCGATATTGATTGATTTGCGCGACGCGGAGGATTATGCCGAAAGCAGCGTTGAAGGCTCGATAAACGTATCTTTGGCGGAGCTCGAAGCCGCTCTTGCGGATTATGACAAAGACACGGTCATTCTGTTCTGCTGCTACGGCGGCACACGCGCGGCGGAAGCCGTTGCCGCCGCGAAGGCGCTGGGCTACACAAACGTGTACAACGCGGGCGGCGCGGACGATTTGATATAGCGTATATGTGGGGATGATATATTCCCCGACCTGAATATCCCGATTTATATTAATCGGGATATTTTTTTGACGGAAAGGCAGAAATTTATTGAAATTGCCGGGAAAAGGTGGTACAATAATATATATATCTTAGTTAGGACTGATTAAATATGAAATTAAAAAAAATTCTCACAGCTTTAATATCATTATCAATGCTCACGGGAACAATTATCTTCCCGCCGAGCACCGGCGCGGCGGATAAGCTGCCGGCGTTTCCGGGCGCGGAGGGCGGCGGAAAGTATACAACCGGAGCTAGAGGGAGCAGCTCGCAGACGGTCTATCATGTTACCAATCTCAACGACAGCGGCGCCGGCTCGCTCCGTGATGCCGTGTCCAAGTCGGGGAGAATAATAGTGTTTGACGTGGGCGGAGCGATAAATCTCACGTCGCAGCTTCAGTTAAGCAAGCCAAACATAACCATACTCGGCCAGACCGCGCCCGGCGACGGTATAACCGTTACGGGCAATGACGTGCTCATAAACGCGGACAATATCATTATCCGCTATATCCGTGTGCGTCCCACGGACTCGCAGGGCGGCGAGCCGGACGGCATGGGCGGCAGATGGGTGCATAATATCGTGTTTGACCACTGTTCTCTTTCATGGAGCGTTGACGAAACGCTGACGCTCTATGCCGGCTCGCTTGAGGACGGCACGAACGTATCCTCAAATATCACGGTTCAGTATTGTCTGACCTCTGAGAGCATGCGGATGTCCAACCATTTCAAGGGTGCTCACGGCTACGGCGGCATAGTCGGCGGAACGAACGCGACATATTCGCATAATCTGTTCGCGCACCACGACAGCCGTAGTCCGAGGTTTGACAGAAATCTTAAATCAACGGATTTCGTAAATAACGTAATTTACGACTGGGGCAACACCAACAGCATGTACGGTGCGGAGCCGTATTCGTATAATTCAAAGGAGCAGTATTCCAATCCGAGCTATGTTTCAAACGTGAACATACGCAACAACTACTTCAAGTACGGCGCGTCCACAAAGCCGGCGATACGCACAAGAATATTTGACGTTACCAACGACGGGTCGGTTAAATATAACGGTTCCGTGCTTAAATCGAATTTATACATAAACGGAAACTATGTGGACGGAAGTTCGAGCGTGACGAATAATAACTCATACGGAGTAAACAATGCCGCAAACGCCAATCTGATACCGGAGCCTGTCGATATGGGCGAGTACGCGGTAGAGGAGCAGACGGCAACCGACGCGTATGAGGACGTGCTTAAAAATGTCGGCGCTACCTTGCCCAAACGCGACGCGATAGACTCGCGCGTCGTCGCGGACGTCAGAAACGGAACGGGGCGCGTAATAAACACGGACGAGGAGGTCGGGAGCCTTTCATCTATTGAAAGCGCAAGCCGAGCCTTTGTAATCCCGCAGGACTGGAAAACGGCGCACGGCATGGGAACGGCGTCGGAGACGGCAAAGGCGCCGTCGGGGTATACATGGATCGAGGAATATGCAAATGATATAGCCTCGGGCGCCGCCCCGACAAACCCCGATATTACCGTAAGCTATCCTGCCGTAGCGGACAGAAACCAAACATATGATAAAAAGAGCGAAGGCTCATGGCTCGTAACCGACGGCGCTGTAAGCTACAGCTGCCGCGCCTACGCAAAGCCGGGCACGGAAGTCACGAAAATGGAGCTTTGGGACGGTACGGAGCGTATAGCGTGGTATGACGAAGAATCGAGCATAGACGATGAATTTACTCTCGCGCCCGGAACCCACTATCTGCGCAGCCGCGCCTATAACGACAAGGGCGAAAAAACGGACTCCGCCGTTTCAAACGTATATGTGACGTCGGGCGGACTGAATGTCAGCGAGATAGGAAAAGTACCGTTTGCAAATCACAGCGCGGCATGGCAGGACGGAAACACGACTTATATCGCCGGCAGCGGGCTTATAAACGTCAGGGCGGACAGGTGCAGCTTTAACTATAACAAGGTAAAGGGCGATTTTGAATACACGGTTAAGATAGGCGATATACCCAAATATGAAAACGGAGTGCTTGCCGGAATTATGTACCGGCAAACGCTCGACGACAGTTCAAGGATGGTGATGGTGTCCGATACATGGTATAAGTACGGCGAAAACATCGTCATACCGGTACGGGATAAGGATGGCGGCAGCGTGTCGTTTGAGTGGATGCAAGACAGCTCCGGCAAAGATATAGCGAACACATCGAGCTACGACTCCACCGATTACCCGCTGCCGAAGTATATGAGAATTTCAAGAAGCGGCGGGAAGCTTACCGTATCCGTGTCAAATAACGGCAGCTCGTGGACAAATAACGCGCGTCAGCCGTATACGATAGATATTTCCGATTGGGGCGACGAGGGATATATAGGACTTGCATGCGACAGCGCAAACGGCGAGACGATGAGCTACCAGTCGCACACGTCCACAATTCCGGTTTTGCCGTGGTATACTATAGCGTCCTTTAAGGATGTAAACGCTGTGAACGTTGACGGCGTTCCGACGCCGCCTCCGGTAATCATTCCGGATTACGACGATCCGAACACATTGCCGACTACAAAACCGATGAGCGAAAGCATGACGGTTAATATAAGCGACTACGCGCTAAGCGGCTCCTTGCAGGAGTTTGGCAGCACAACGCTTCTGCTTGACGATTATTTGAGACTATATTCAACGAGCGGCAAGACCTCTGTAATAGAGAGCGGGTACGAGCGGGAGTTTGACGGCGTTTCGTATCCGCTCAGGCTGCGATTTGGCGGCGGCGGCACAATATCGAACGGCATACCGCAGAACAGGGTGGCAGAGGTCATGCCCGGATATGACGGAGTTGTAAAGGTGCATTTTGTAAATAACGGCAAAGGCATAAGGACTCTCGCGTTAATGCAGGCGGGCGAGGATATAGCGTCAAAGGACGCCAACGAGGGCGAAGCGCAAACCCTAAAAACAAATGTCAGGGGCGGACAAAGACTGTATCTGTATTCAAAGGGCAGCGCGCTCGCCATACATGCAATAGAATACGAAGCTGAAAAGCCGACTGAAAGACCGACGGAGCAACCGACCGAAAAGCCGACGGAGCAGCCGACTGAAAAGCCTACGGAGCAGCCGACAGATATGCCTACGGAGCAGCCGCAATCCTGTGTTATGATTACGGCTCACTATGGTGAGGACAATGTATTGTCAGACCTTGATATAAAGCATATGACAATAGACGAGCTGAAAGAGGTTTCCGTGGCGGACGCGTTGACGAAGATATTCATATGGTATGATTTGGAACATATGGTACCGGTAAGAGAAGTAATCGAGTAAGGCGGGAAGGAGAACAAGAGATATGAATTTAAGAAAAGCATTTGCCGCCGCGGTTTGCGCGGCGATGGTAACGGGCGCGGCGGTCGTTCCGTCGTTCGCGCAGGATAATAAGCTGCCGGCGTTTCCGGGAGTAGAGGGCGGCGGAAAATACACAATGGGCGCGCGCGCGAACGATACGGTTGAGGTATACCATGTAACAAACCTCAACGACGACGGCGACGGCTCGCTTCGCGACGCCATTTCAAAGTCGGGAAGAATAGTCGTGTTCGATGTCGGCGGCATAATAGAGCTGAAATCAAGACTTGATTTCACGCAGCCGAATATCACCGTGTTGGGGCAGACCGCGCCCGGCGACGGCATAACGATAACCAATTACGATTCGGTGATTAAAGCCGACAATATAATCATACGCTATCTGCGTATCCGTCCGACCGATTCGCAGGGCGGCGAGCCGGACGGGCTTGGCGGGAGATGGGTGCATAATATCGTGCTTGACCACTGTTCCGTGTCGTGGGGAGTTGACGAAATGCTCACTTTGTATTCGGGCTCGCTGGAGTCACGGGAGGATGTTTCGCAAAATGTTACGGTTCAGTATTGCTTAAGCTCGGAAAGTCTGCGAATGTCCAGCCACATAAAGGGCGCGCACGGCTACGGCGGCATTGTGGGCGGCACCGATGCGACATGGCATCATAATCTGTGGGCGAACCACGACAGCCGTAACCCGCGCTTTGACCGTAACCTTAAAAATACCGACGTCGTAAACAATGTGATATACAACTTCGGCAATAATATTATGTACGGCGCGGAGCCGTACTCCTACGGAAAGAAGGAGGACTTTTCAAAGCCGGAGTACGTGTCAAATATAAATATAAGAAACAATTATATAAAGAGCGGCCCGTCGACAAAGCCGGAGATCCGCTCGAAGATTTTCGAGGCCACAAACGACGGAAGCGTCACATATAACGGCGAGCCGTTGAAATCGAACGCGTACATAAGCGGAAACTATGTTTACGGAAACGAGGCCGCGACAAAGAATAACACCGCATCGGAAGAACAGGTTGTGAATATGGGTATGTTAAACATCCTTTCGGAGCCTGTTGATATGAACGGATACGATATTGATATGCAGACGGCGGAGCAGGCGTACGAGACGGTTATGGAAAACGTGGGCGCGACCTTGCCGAGGCGTGACGCGATTGATGCGCGGGTTATCGCGGATGTGAAGAACGGCACGGGCAGGATTATCAATCAGGAGGAGGAAGTAGGCGGCTTTGTAAGCATAGACAGGGCGGAGCGCGTCTTTGAAATTCCGTCCGACTGGAAGGCAGAGCACGGCATGGGCGACGCTAAGGAAAGCGATATAGCGCCGTCGGGCTATACATGGATCGAGGAATACGTAAACGAGTGGACAGCGGCGCAGGAAAAGCCGACCAATCCCGAAATACAGGTTATATCGCCCGCCACGGCGTCAACCGACAAGACAATGGATAAGACCGGCGGCAAGGGGTTCTGGCTTGTGACGGATAAGGCGTTCGAGTATGAAGCAAAGGCCGACGCGGGCACGGAGAAGATAGAGATATACGATAGAACCGATAAGCTTTACGCGGCGGAGGGCAGCGAGGTTAAAACCAAGCTTGAACTGAACAAGGGCACGCATTATATAACGGCTTTGGCATATAACGGCAAGGGCGAAAAGACCACATCCGATACCGCTATTGTATATGTAACGGGCGGAGACGCAATCACGGAGATAGGCTCTGTGGCGTATGAGGGTAAGAGCCGGGCGTGGGTTGCGGACGGCAGGCGCTATATCGCCGGAAGCGGAAAGATAGGCGGAACGTCGGATTCGTTCAGTTTCGATTATGAAAAGAAGAACGGTGATTTTATATATACGGTAAGAATAGACGAAATTCCGAAATATGAAAACGGCCCGCTCGCGGGCATAATGGTTCGCGACGGGCTTGACGCGGACGCGAGAATGGTCATGCTCTCCGACACATGGAAGAAGTATGGTGAGAACATAATCGTGCCCGTGCGAAAAGAGAAGGGCGCCGAGCTTGAAACTCTGTATCTTACAAAGGAGGACGGCAGCGAGGTGTCAAACGAGAGCAGCTATGATACGGAAAAGTATCCGATGCCGAGGTATATGCGGATTGAGCGGAAAGGGAACGAGCTTATTCTTTCCGTATCCGACAGCGGTCTGAACTGGACGGATAACGTGCGCCGTCCTATGCGGATAGATATATCGGGCTGGAGCGACGAGCTGTGCGTCGGGCTCGCGGTGGACTCGCAGAACGAGCTTAGCAAGGAGGCGTCGCCTATGCTGCCGTGGTTTACCATAGCGGCGTTCACGCGTATGAGGGATGTGCCTGTTACGGTAACGGCGCAGTATGACGGAGCGGGCGCACTCATAGGAACTGTAACGTCGGATACGCCGCCGGAAAACACAGAGGGCAAAAAGATATTCGTATTCTGATAAAAACATGATATATCGCCAAAGGCCGCGCCGTAAGGCGCGGCATGCTTTACGTAAAAATCCTACGGAGAGAAAGTCATGGTCTATAACTTTAATTACAAATGGAAATTCATGCTTGCCGACGCGTTTCCGCTTCGGGCGGCTCTTGAAAAGAACAGGGATAAGGACGGCAGATATTTTTACGAGCCGCAATATATCGACGACGAATGGGAGACGGTAAGCGTTCCCCACACGTTTAATGACAGCGAACTGTTTTCAAAGCGGATTGAGGACGGCGGCGCAAATCAGACGAGGACGTTTTCGTTTTACAGAAAGAGCTGCACACTTTATAATATCAATGACAGGAAAATAATTATCGAATTTGAGGGCATACGTCAGTCATGCTTTTTATACGTGAACGGCAGACTGGCGGGGTACTGCGAAAACGGCGTCGCGCCGTTCGGATTTGATATTTCCGCGTACGCGCGCGAGGGGGAGAATATTATCGCCGTCGCGACGGACAACACATCGACGAGAAATGTTCCGTATTGCATGGCGGAAACTCCGAACTATCCGGATGTCGAGCCCGGCTCGTATCTTGCCGAGCAGGATGCGGGGAGCGTGCCTGAGGACAGAAGGGGCGTAGGATTTTT
This sequence comes from uncultured Clostridia bacterium, assembly GCA_947628515.1. Classification (GTDB taxonomy): domain Bacteria; phylum Bacillota; class Clostridia; order UBA1381; family UBA1381; genus Ornithomonoglobus. The sequence continues at coordinate 21,706 of CANRAG010000001.1, forward strand.
CTGGAACTGCAACGACTTCAATCCCGCGCTTGGCGGGCTTACACGGAATATACGTCTGCATATAAAGCCGCTTGTATATCTTACGCTCCCGCTGTATACCAACCTTAAAACGACGGGGACATATATTTTTTTAAAGGACGGCATGATTAATGTCCGTGCCGAAATCCGAAACGAGAGCGGAAAGGCGGCGCGGTGCGAAATAGAAGCCGCGGTGTCGGATACGGACGGCAGGGAGACGGCGAGATTTACATCGCCCGCCGTGGAAGCGGCTCCGTCAGACTTGCCGGAGTATCCGCCGCTTTCAATCATTCCAAAGGACGCGTATGTTAAGCGCGGCGGGCATTACGAGCCGGTAGAGGACGAGTCCGCACTCTTGCCGACAGAGATCGAGCCTGAACATGTCTGTACCGTAACCGCGTCGGCGCCGATAAAAGACATTGAGCTGTGGAGCGTGGACTCGCCGCGTCTTTATACTGTGCGCGTGACGCTTATCGCGGACGGAAAAAGATTGGATATCGTGGAGGTTATGACGGGCTTTCGTTATACCTCATACAATAATACGCGCGGACTTTTAATTAACGACAGGCCGGTATGGCTTACGGGCTACGCGCAGCGCGCGGCAAACGAATGGGCGGCGGTCGGCGCGGCGAGCGACTGGATGAAGGATTTTGACGCGCGGCTCATACGTGAGAGCAACGCAAACCATATCCGCTGGATGCACGTTGCCGCAAGCCCGTCGGACATACGCTCCTGCGACCGTTTCGGCGTGGTATGCACCCAGCCCGCAGGCGATAAGGAAAGGGAGAATTTCGGACGTCGTTGGCGGCAGAGAATGGAGCTTATGCGGGATGTTATAATATATTTCCGAAACAGTCCGTCGATTGTTTTCTGGGAGGTTGGCAATAACGCTGTGAACGCGGAGCATATGCGGCAAATGCGCGGGTTGAAGCGGGCGCTTGATCCGTTCGGAGGACGGTTTATAGGCTGCCGAACGCTTTCTACCCCGGAGGTTGTAAAAGAAGCGGAATATGTGGGAACCATGCTCAACCGCCACGCGGGACGGTTCCAGTCTGAGCTTATGCCGATAACGGAAACGGAGTATATGCGCGAGGAGTCTCCGCGCCGTGTGTGGGATGATTTCTCGCCGCCGGATTTTGACTATGACAATATATGGGCGGGGAAGGGCGGACTTAAAGCCTTGGGCATAGACGTCTACGACCTCACGGCGGAGGAGTTTGCGATCCGCGCGGCAATGGGCTACAGCGAGTTTTTCAATGACCGCATGGGCGGCGCGTCGGGGAAAAATCTGTATTCGGCGGCGGCTGCGCTTTGCTGGACGGATTCGGCGCAGCACGGCAGACAGAGCGGCAGCGAGAACGCGCGTATGAGCGGGCGCGTGGACGCCGCGAGAGTTAAAAAGCAGAGCTTTGACGTGTTTCGGATAATGCAGAGCGAAGCGCCGGCGGTTAAGATTTTGGGTCATTGGAGCTATCCGCAGCCGGACGGGGATAATTATAAATACCCGATAAAGAAATTTAACGGCAGGTACTGGGAAAAGACGGGAGAGAGCGGCTATCGCAACCCGAAAAATAAAACGGTCTATGTCATGGGCAGCTATCCGGTCGCCAAAATCGAGCTTTATATTAACGGCTGTCTTGCAGGGACATGCCAAAGTCCCATATACAGCTTTGTGTTTCCGTTTGAGGGCATTGACATTACGCAATCGGGCAGTATAGAGGCAAAGGCGTACGGCTATGACGGCGCGCTCGCGGCGGAAGATAGACTTGTCACCGCTAAGGAGCCGCGCGGGATAAGGCTAACGCTCCACACGGGCGAAAGAGGTCTTATCGCGGACGGCGGGGACATAGCGTTTTACGACGTCGAGGTGGTTGACGAAAACGGAGTTATATGTCCCCTTTGCTATGACCGGATTGATTTTGAGCTTGAGGGCGAGGGTGTGTTTTTAGGCGGCTACAACAGCGGCCGTTATAACGGCTGCGGACGTAACGACAGCGTGATCCATAAAAATTACGTATACGCCGAGTGCGGTACAAATCGCGTGTTCATACGCGCCACGGATAAAACGGGGACAATAAAACTGACCGCGTCCATGAAAGGGGTAAAGGACGCGGTTGTCAAAATAAATACAGTTGACGCGGACGTTTCCGCGCTTTCTGAAGATACCCCGCAAAGGCTTGGCTTCGCGGCGATACCGTGTAAAAACAGCTATGAGTTTAAACCCGTTCCGGAAGCGGACCGCGCGAAATACACACCGGAGGATACAATAATCTGTAAGGTGTTAATCGACGCGGACGAGGCGGACACAAGGGGAATTAAGGTCGAATACATAAACGACGCCGTATACGGCCCGGTTACATATATTTTAGACCGCGTAATGCGCTCATATCCGGATAAGGTGAAATACAGCTATGATGCCGACGCCGGACGGCTTGTGTTTACAAGCGGCGAAAACCGTGTTGAGCTTATAAAGGGGCATACGCATATGCTCCTAAACGGCGCGGAAAGTCTGTTAAACGGCGAGCCGGTAATAGACAGCGACGGGATAATGATTGCCGAAATAAGCGCTATAGCTCCGTTTATAGACGGCGCGAGCGCGTACTATGACGAGAATGTAAATTTGTACAGAATTGAGTTTAATTAAAAAAATTTTCATAAAAGTATTGACAAACCGGAAAAATCCGCGCAGCGTATATTGGTTTCCGGCAAGGATTATACCGTTTTGTATCGCCGGCAGCAATATGTGACAATGGAATAAAACGCCATGCCGAAAATAAACCGCACCGCACTGTATACAGTGCGGTGCGGTTTATTAAAATTTAAAAGAAAGGGAGCTATTTCAAAGCGGCGGCGCCGATGATACCCGCATCGTTTTTCAACTCCGCAATTTTAACCGCGGAAAACGGCGCGAGTCTCTTGTTGAGCGGGATAATAAGATTATCTCCTTCATTTGATATCCCGCCCGAAATGAGCACGGTCTGAGGATCAAATATTTTTATAAGATTATTCAGTCCCGCAGCGAGATAATTAAAGTAATTATCAAGCACCTCCCGCGCGGTTTCACAGCCCATATCCGCCGCCTTGAATGCTGTTTTTCCGCTTATTGCGCTCTCTCTGCACAGTTTACCGAGAATGCTTTCGGGATGAGCTTTTGCCGCAGCGGCAGTCTGATTTTTAAGAGCTGTAACGGATGCGTATTGCTCCCAGCAGCCATGTCTGCCGCACGGACATTCAATACCGTTAATATCTATGCACATATGTCCGACTTCACCTGCCGCGCCGCAGCCGGAATAGATTTTGCCGTTCATTATAATTCCGGCGCCTATACCCGTACCGATTGTGACAAGCAGCATATTTTCGGCTCCCGCGCCCGCTCCGGCAATCTGTTCACCAAGCGCTGCGCAGGCGGCGTCGTTTTCAACCGAAACAGGGAGCTTAACCCTGCTTGACAATTCATCCGCAAGCCTGAAACCGCAGAACGGAAGATTGGTCGCCCAAACCTTGCCATGGGCTATAATTCCGGGAGTACCCACTCCGATTGACTGTACATCATAGCGCGCGGCAAAATCAAGACATACCTCCGCCATAGCGTCCGTAATATCCTCCGCAGTCTGCCCGGCGGTAATTTCAACATCACAGCGGTCGATAATTTCATTATTATCAACAACGCCGATTTTTGTACTCATACCTCCTATATCTATACCGATATGAATATCGGAATATGCCGCGCTGTCGCATATAAGCGTGAAATCGGGGTGCATTTTGAGCATGGTTGCCGGGTTGTCGGTAGTTATGCCGTTCGAAAGCAGCTCTTTAATCGCATTATGCTTTGAATGTCCGGAGGCGAGAAGAATAATTTTTTTTGAGCTCATTATAGTGGATATTCCCATTGTAAGCGCATGTGTGGGCACCTTATCGCTGCTTTCGAAAAAACGTGAGTTAGCGTCAATAGTATCGGATGAGAGCGCGGTAATATGCGTTTTTGTGTTAAGCCGATCTCCGGGCTCGTTAAAGCCTATATGACCGTTGCGCCCTATACCGAGAATTTGCAAATCAACGCCGCCGTGGCGTGCAATCTCTTTTTCGTAAGCTTCACATTCAGCGGCAGGATTTGTAGTCTCACCGTTGGGAATATGTATTCTTGAAGCGTCTATATTTATTTTGCCAAACAGATTATTGTTCATAAATGTGTGATAGCTCTGTTCATTGTCCTGTGAAATCGGATAATATTCGTCAAGGTTAAAGGTTGTAACCTGTGAGAAATCAATTTCGCCTTTGCTGTACATATCCGCAAGACAGTTATACATTCCAATCGGCGTGGAGCCGGTTGCGAGACCGAGAACAGAATTCGGTTTTCCGTTTATCTGCCTCTTAAAAATTTCAGCGGCTTTTACGGATACTTCATCATAGTCTTTGCAAATTATAACATTCATAGTAATCCATCTCCTGTATTATTTGCGGCCTATCCTATAGTGCGCAGGTCAAAGATTTTCTCTATTTCGCTTACAAGTTTAAGCTGGGTTCTGCACCGCACAAGATTATGCTGCGGATATTTCGTTTTAAAGTATGTATCACCGGAGAGATAATCGGTCAGAAATCTCATGCCGCATTCGATTGTCATTAAATACGCGCTGTATGGCATAAGGTCCGTTTCGGCGGGAGTAACCGCGTCGCCCATAGCGCGGATGAAACCGTTCTTGTACGCGTTATAGAGATTGATATCAAAATGTACTTTTGCCGTATCCGGCTCATCCTCCTCGGCAGTGGACGCTCCAAATCGGATTGAGTCACCGAAATCGTAGAGCAGAGAGCCGGGCATTACCGTATCAAGATCAATAATTGCTTTTGTTTTTCCGGTATCCGAATCAATAAGAATATTATTCAACTTTGTATCGTTGTGTGTTACGCGCAGCGGTATCCTGCCTTCGCGTATACTATCGGTAAGTCTTGAAAGACTGTTTCTTCTCTGTAAAATAAAATCCGCTTCCTCAATGCAGGATTTCAGCCTTCCGTATCTGTCGGCATTGCAGCTTTTGAGAAAGTCATTAAACCTTTTGGGTGTATTGTGGAAATCGGGTATGATTTCATGCAGCGATGACGCGTTAAAATCAGCCAAATGCTTTTGGAAGCTGCCGAATGCAAATCCTGATTCCTCAAAGACCTCCACGCTTTCCGACACCTGATATGTTACGGAATTTTCAATAAAAGCATACATTCTGAAATATTGGCTGTTTATTTCGGTAAAGGCTCTGCCGTCTGAGGTTCTTATTACTTCAAGCGTGGTAACACCTTTCTTTATGAGGAAGTCCGTTACATTTACGATATTTTCCATAAGCTTATCCACATCAGGGAAAACCTTTGTATTTATCTGCTGTAGGATATATCTTTTTTCTTTTGTCGTCACGAGAAAGGTTACATTAATATGTCCTTTGCCGTAGGGCTGTATGGATGTAACTTCATTATGCGGGATAAAGTCAATTAATAAATCCTCAAATTCAATCATATAGTCCATTTCCGATGTATTCTCCTATCTTGTCTTTTATAGCTGCCATATCCTCGCGGTATGTTATGCCGTACCATTTGCTGCCGCTTTCAAAAACCTTGACAGACGCGAAGCCCTTGGCAATCATATTCCGGACAGCCGAAGGGATGAAGAACTCATCCTTCATAAGGTCGGCGGTTTTTGTAAATACTTCAAACTCCTCTGCCAACTCATCAAAAATATCGGGAGTAAAGCCCCATAAATTCATTGAAACCGGAGTATCGGCAGCAAGCTGAATTATATTTCCGTTAAGGTCTGATTTCATATCAGTATTAATTTTTGTATGCTCGGTAATATTTTTAAGGAAGCCGTTCTCTATCTCACATACACCTCTTGAAACCGTTCCGTTCTCACTCAATGTGTTTTTAAGTCTGTATGCCGTCATTGCGTATTCTCCCGGACGGGCGCTTTGGAGATGGCGGCATATATCAAAAAATGCGTCTGTTCCGTAATAATCATCGGCATTGATTACCGCAAACGGAGTTTTTACCGTGTCACGGCAACACAAAATCGCGTGCGCTGTTCCAAACGGCTTCGTTCTCCCTTCGGGGAGAGAAGATGTGTCCTGGATAACATACTCGGTATCGATCTGCTTTTCAATTCTGTGTCCGACAAGTTTTATGAAATCCTCCTTCATATCCTCTCTAAGTATAAACACAGCTTTGTCAAAGCCCGCCTTTTTTGCATCGTACACGGAAAAATCCGGTATGCTTCTTCCATCGTCGCTGACAGGTTCAGCCTGTTTCAGCCCTCCGAACCTGCTGCCCATTCCGGCAGCCATTACAACAAGCGCAGCATTCATGTTACACCTTCGCCTTTCACATAATTTTTAGCATATATTAACTTAGTTATATTTTGATTATACCTCTTGAAAGTAAATATGTATTTATCCAAAAGATACATTAATTTGCCGAAAAGGTTCTGATTTGTCAAAAAAAGGCTTGTAAAATCCGGTTATACAGTGTATAATTATAAGATGATATATATTTTAAGCCGAGGAAGTATATGATGAAACAAGTGAGAATTTCAAACGAAATTGCAGAGGCGGTTATATCAGAGCTGGGAGCGGAAATAAAAAGTCTGAAAAAGAACGGGCGCGAAATAATATGGGAGGGTGATCCGTCCGTATGGGAAGGACAGGCGCCGTTTTTGTTCCCCATATGCGGGGGTCTCAGGGACAACAGGTATATTCTTAATAACAGGGAATATCACCTTGAGAAGCATGGCTTTGCAAGTAAAATGCAATTTGATATCGAAAGTCAATGTGAAAATGCCGTGACATTTTTACTGAAGGATATGCCGGAAACTTTGGAATGTTTTCCCAATACCTTTGAATGTAGAGTCACATACAGAATTATTGAAACCGGACTGGCAATAACCTACGATGTAAAGAATACGGACATTAAAACGATGTATTTCTCAATGGGTGCGCATGAGGGATATGTCTGTCCGGAGGGCATAGAGGAATACAGCATTGTATTTGAGCATAACGAAAGGCTTGAAACCGCGCTTCTCGACGGCGGTTATCTTGGGCATGATACCTGTGTGCTTGCGGAGAATGCGCGCGAGCTGCCGCTGAAATATGAGTATTTTTTTAATGATAATTCGTTGGTATTTACACAGCTGCGGTCGAGAAAGGTATCATTAATACATAAAAGCGGCGAAAAATGTATTTCGGTACATTTTAACGGTTTTGAATGTTTGCTTCTGTGGACTGTGCCGGAAGCCGGATATATTTGTATTGAACCCTGGTGCGGTATTCCGGATTATGCTGACAGTGATTATGATATTACTCGCAAAAAGGGTATAATGACACTAAAGTCCGGAGAGCGCTGCATACGGCAGCATACGATAATATTTTAGTTAGCTTGCAAAAACGGTATATTTATGATATAATCATTACCGCAAATATAATTTAAAGAGGTGTTCGCAGTGGATACTTTTGAAAGAACAGAGTTAAATAAAGCTTTTGACGTTTCGTCGGTGATAACTATTCATTACTTTGAGCATAGCAGAGATTATGTTTTTCAAGGTGAGAGCCATAATTTCTGGGAAATGGCTTATGCCGACAGGGGCGATGTCTTGGTTTACTTTAATGGTGAATGGCATACATTGAAGCCGGGTTATGCCGTCTTCCACAGACCGATGCAGTTCCATAATCTGAAAGCGGATGGGCATACAGCGCCCAATGTTATAGTGGTATCATTTGACTGCGACAGCGGACTGATGGATTTTTTCAACGATAAAATACTTTATGTACCGCAGCAGGCGAAGGATAAGATTAAGGATATTATACGCTGCGCGGGGCAGGCGTTTACCACCCGTCTTGACGACCCGTATACAAAGAAGCTTGTAAAGAGCGGTAATATTGCGGCGGAACAGTATATATCGCTGTATCTTGAAGAATTACTGCTTTCTTTATATACGCATTACAGCGGAGCGGCGGACACCAAAAAGAACAAACTCAACAGTACGGTTTCCGTAATGAACACCGTATTTGAAAGAGCAACCGCCTATATGCGCGAAAATACGAACAAAAATCTTACAATAGATGCTATAAGCCGCGCCTTGCATATAAGTCGTTCAGAGTTAAAAAGAGTATTTCGGGAATATACGGGTCTGGGCGTGATTACCTATTTCAGGAATATGCGCATAGAGCATGCGAAAACACTCATACGCGACGGAGGAATGAATATAACAGAGATTGCGGAGCGTATGGGCTATGAGTCAATACATTGCTTTTCAAAACAGTTTAAGAATGTGGTCGGTATGTCGCCGCGGGAGTACTCGTTGTCGATAAAAATGTGGATAGACGACAGCAAATAACAGAGAGGGATAAATTTCATGAGATCAGTATTTAAAAATCTTTGTATTAACGGAAAGGTTACCGACATAATTTCGGAAAACGGTATAATATCGGCGGTATGCCCGTGCGGGGAAGCAGGTGTTGATTTTTGCGGAAAACGGGCGTATGCGGGCCTTATAGATATTCATACCCACGGCATAGGCGGTATGGATACGATGGATGCCGATTTCGGACTTATGGCTAAGCTGTATGCAGCAAACGGCACAACTACCTTTTATCCCACAACAATGACGGCTTCTCATAAGAGCATAGCTAAAGTGCTGAGCGCGCCAATACCTGAAAAAGGCGCCCGAATAGGCGGGTTCCATCTTGAGGGTCCGTACATAAACGCAAAATACAAGGGCGCGCAGAATAAAGAATATGTGCGGCGCCCCGATATGTCGGAATTTGCGGATTATGATAATATAAAGCTTATTACGCTTGCGCCGGAGCTTGACGGAGCGATTGAATACATAAATGCCTTTGGCGGCGTGGTATGTCTGGGTCATACGGACGCGGATTATGATACCGCCGTTAATGCCGCCCGCGCCGGGGCAAAATGTCTTACGCATACATTTAACGCAATGCCTCCGCTTCACCACAGAAGTCCGTCGCTGATAGGCGCGGCGGCGGATTTTGATATGTATGTTCAGGTAATATGCGACGGAAAGCATATACATCCGGCTGTTATACGGATACTTTACAGACTGTTCGGACCGGAGCGGATGATATTGATAAGCGATTCGATGCGCGCGACGGGACTGCCGGACGGAGTTTATGAATTGGGCGGACAGACTATTACGGTTAAGGAAAAAACCGCGAGAACCGCTGACGGCGCTTTGGCGGGCAGCACTTCGTCGCTTTTTGAATGTGTGAGGCGCGCGGTGGATTTCGGTATACCTGAGCCGGAGGCGTTTAAAATGGCGTCCGAAACCCCGGCACGGTTGATGGGGCTTAAACGCGGTATTATTAAATCCGGCTATGACTGCGATTTGATTGTACTTGACGACAAAAACGAAATAGATACCGTTATTATTAACGGTAATATACAGTCGTGAAGGATATTGCTTTAAGTATTGTTCAGACCGCTATATTATAGACACAGGCAGCCATAATCACCACTAAGAGAACGCGGTAAACATATTTCATATTTTTTACCGAAATACGGCGCAGCACAGCGTTGCCGACAATGCCGCCGGAAATACCGCCGAATACCATAAGAAGAAGCCATGTCGGCTCGAAGTCGGGCACTCCCATAAAAATGGCGCACGCCAAAGCGCTGATCTGTGAAAAAAGCACTATCAACAATGAATTTACCGTCAAATCCTTGCCTTTCATAGAGAACAAGGCTCCCAGGAGCATGATGTTTATCGGACCTCCGCCAATACCGAGAAATGAGGATATTATACCCAAAACAAGACCTATGCAGATTATTGCCGCATGAGAATTAATATTGCGGGTCATAAGCTTTGAGCTGTAGATTTCATACCACAGTACTATTGCGGTAAGCAAAAAAATAATGATATTCTGAAATACGGTTACGAATTGCGTATTGCTTACAAACGTCATCACACTGCGGAATACCAGTCTCCCGCAGATGCCGCCCACAGCCGCGCCGACGGCAAGGTACGGCGTGCGGCTGTTGTCTGTTTTAAAGCCTGTGCTTCTGTTGCGCATGACCGAAACCGCCGACATTGCCAGCACGGTGCAGCCGGATAAGAAATTTACCGTGTCGGGCGCGAGAAGCCCCGACGCGTCAACAAGCGGCTTTATGATTATTCCGCCGCCTATTCCCGTTATCGCGCCGACTACAGACGCGCCGCAGCTTATGATAAATAAAATTACTGCTGTCATATATTTGTTTGCTCCTTTAAATATTCTGTCTGTTTTTTATCTGACTGTCACTTGACCCAGTGTAGGAATTGCGCCATGTCGGGCAGTCCGTGGTTTTTTACACGGTTTTGTTCTTCCGTAAGCCCCGTTTTATTTCATGTTTAATTATAATATAATATCTCTTAAATGAAAATACAAAATCAGGTCAATTTAAACATAAAATCAGATATTTTACACATTTCGATAAAAACCGAAAAATCATTTTGATGGCATAAATTTCATTTTATGCCAATTATTTTTGTACTTTTTCATAAAAGATTAGCCCGTTTTAAATGAAGTATAGTATAAATTGCACTTATAATAATACAGAATAGGTTCAATAATATTTGTAATCAGACCATTCAATGCGAGAATTGTTTACTTTTAAAATTTTATGGTTTATAATCGTGTTAGGTAAGGTGATTAGGCATGGAATATGTTGCTGTTACATTAAAGGATGACTTCGTCATAGAAAACCTTGTCACGGTTCATTATTTTGAGTATACCAATGATTACTCCTTCCCCGGAGAAAGCCACGATTTCTGGGAGTTTGTTTTTATGGACAAGGGCGAGGCGATAGTGGCGGCGGACGAGGAAATACGAGAACTGAAAGCGGGCGAGGTTATATTTCACAAGCCAAACGAATGGCATACAATTATAGCGAACGGAATTCACGCTCCCAATATTGTTATTGTATCGTTTATGTGCAATTCACCGTGCATGGCACTTTTTGAGAATAAGATTGCCACGGTAACGATATTGCAAAGGTGGCTTCTCGCAAGACTGATAGAAGAAGCGAGAAAAGTATTTAAAACGCCTCTTAGCGATCCTTATGTTACGAAAATGGTTAAAAACAAGGAAACGCCGCTTGGAAGCGAACAGTTGATCAAGCTGTATCTTACGGAATTTTTGTTGTCGTTTGTGGCGCCGTCTCAGACAAACAATCCGGAGATTAAAGTTTCTCATCGTGATGATTTCAACAGTATTATAAGTTATATGGAAGAAAACATTTCTAAGAAGCTGAGCATAAAATCAATAAGCAGACAGTTCAATATCAGCCCGTCAACGTTAAAGCGAATGTTTGCGGAAAACACGGGCAGAGGCGTTATTGCTTACTTTATAGAAATGAAAATTGAATACGCGAAGCGTTATATCCGCGAAGGAAACCATAACATAACGCAGATATCGCAGATGCTTGGCTATGACAAGGCAAACTATTTTTCCACGCAGTTCAAGCAGTATATGAAAATGACTCCTTCGGAGTACGCGGCATCGATTAAATCTCTGCAAGGCGGAGATAAATTATATAAAAATAATACAGAGAGGAAGGAATAATTAATGAAAAAAACGAACCTTTTAAGAGTTGTATCGCTTACAACGGTCCTTGCGCTTGCCGCAGCGGCTGTGTCAGGCTGCGGGAAATCGAACACGGCAAGCGAGCACGGGAGCGGAGTAACTCTTTCAGACGGCGAGTCTGTTTATCCCGTTAAGTCCGACGACACTCTTACGGTATGGGTAGCGCTTAACGACCAGGCAAAGCAGAACTACACGAACATGGCGGAGACTCCGTTCGGCAAGGCGTGGCTTGAGAAGACGGGCGTGAACATCAAGTTCATTCATCCGACATCCGGCAATGTCTCGGAGCAGTTCAATCTGCTTACCGTTTCAAAGGATATGCCCGATGTAATTCTCTATGACTGGTACAATGTATCGGGAGGACCTCAGAAATATATTGACGATGGAACCATACTTCCTCTCAATGATATTATAGACAAGTATTCGCCTAATTTTAAGGCATATCTTGAGGAAAATCCGGATGTCGCCAGAGCTGTAAAAACGGACGAGGGCAATTATTATGTATATCCGTTTATAAGAGGCGACGAGAAGCTGACCGTATCCTGCGGCCCAATAGTCAGGAAGGATATTCTCGATGAATACGGGCTTAAGGTTCCCGAAACCATAGACGAGTGGTACAATACGTTAAAAACCTGCAAGGAGCACGGAACCGCAACGCCCTTATCGTTCCTGTTCAAATTCGAAAAGAACGGCGTATTCTCCGGTGCATACGGATGCCCGAACAGCTTTTTCCTTGACGACGACGGCAATGTGCAGTACGGGCCCGCGCAGGACAGCGCGAAGGATTATCTTGCGGAGATGAACAAATGGTACAAAGAGGGGCTGCTCGATAATAACATATCAAGCCTTGAGCAGACCGATATTGACTCAAGATTTCTCACCGGAGATGTTGTGGCAAGCATCGGCTATGCCGGATCGAGCATCGGAACCTATCTGACAAACGAAAAGAACTCAAATCCTTCGTTTAATGTTGAGGCGGCGCCTAATCCGGTCCTCAAAAAGGGCGAGAAATCCGACTTCGGACAAAAGGACAATATATATGTTCCGCAAAATTCGGCAGCTATCACAGCAAGCTGTAAAAATATTGAGCTTGCCGCAAGATTTCTTGATTATGCCTATAGTGAGGAGGGATCTCTTCTGCTCAATTTCGGCATAGAGGGAGAAAGCTATGAGATGACCGAGGACGGTCCCGTTTATACGGATCTTATAACAAACAATCCCGACGGACTTACCATGTCGCAGGCGCTTTCGCACTATATGATGCTCGGCAGCGGTCCGTATGTTCAGAATGTACAATATATAGACCAGTATTATCAGTATGACCAGCAGAAGAACGCGCTTAAAATATGGAGCGACACCAACGCCGCCGCGCACAAGCTTCCCCAGACAACCTTTACCTCAGAGGAAAGCAAGTCGGCAGCTACAATAACAAATAATCTTTCCACCTATGTAGACGAGATGTGGATGAAATTTATAACGGGCATTGAACCTCTGGATAAGTTTGATGAGTATCAGGCGCAGCTTAAGCAGCTCGGACTGGAGGAAGTTCTCGGCTATTACGATGCCGCTCTTAAGAGATATAACAAGAGAAATTAAGGAGTGGAGCTATGCGGAACGTAAAAAATAATATCAGCAAGCCCCGATACAGCAAGCCGTTTTCCGTCAGGCTCAAGGCGGATTTCAGAAGGAACAAGGAGCTATATCTCCTTCTGATTCCGCTTATCGCGTTCTATATAATTTTCAAATATGTGCCGATGTACGGCTCGGTAATAGCGTTCCAGGACTTCTCGCCGCGTCTTGGGATTACGGGCAGCGATTGGGTGGGCTTTAAGAATTTTATAGACTTTTTCTCGGACAAGAGTTTTATAAGAATTCTGAAGAACACGGTTATTATAAGCTTTTCCAGTCTGATATTCTGTTTCCCCGCGCCGATTATATTCGCTTTGCTGATGAATGAACTGAGAAGCAAGATATTTACAAGAAGCGTACAGACCATTACATATCTGCCGCACTTTATTTCTATGGTTGTTATATGCGGCTTAATAAGAAGATTTACCGTGGATACAGGCTTTATAAACGATATAATTGCTTTTTTCGGGGGAACAAGGTCAACGATGCTCAACAATCCGAAGCTGTTTGTTCCGATTTATATTATATCTGAGATATGGCAGGGACTCGGATGGGGCTCGATAATATATCTCGCGGCGCTTACCGGAGTGGATCAGCAGCTGTACGAGGCGGCGATGATAGACGGAGCGGGAAGATGGAAGCAGACGCTGCATGTTACGATACCTGCAATTATGCCGACAGTGGTAATTATGTTTATTCTGAAAATAGGAAACATTCTCAATGTGGGCTATGAGAAGATAATATTACTGTATAACCCGCTCACCTATGAGACAGCCGACGTAATATCTTCATTTGTTTACAGAAAGGGACTTCTTGAACAGAATTGGGGCTACAGCGCGGCTGTGGGAATGTTCAACTCGGTAATCAATTTCATATTGCTTATCGCAGCCAACAAGCTGAGTAAAAAATACACGGAAACAAGTTTGTGGTAAGGAGGAAGTTTATGCGCAGACATACAAGAGGAGAAAATATTTTTAATATTTTCGATATAGTGATAATGGTTGTGCTTATGGTACTGACACTTTATCCGCTGCTTTATGTGGTGTTCGCATCCTTCTCGGACGGAACAAGGCTTATGCGTTTCAGCGGTCTTTTGACGCATCCTCTGGGCTTCAGTCAGGCGGCGTACAAGTCGGTGTTTGCCAATCCTAACATAATGCACGGCTATGCGAACACTCTTATTCTCGTTGTTGCGGGAACGGCGATGGGCGTGATTTTGACCGTGATAGGAGGATACTGTCTTTCGAGAAAGAATATGATGTGGCGCAACACGATAATGCTTGCCATAACATTTACCATGTTTTTTAACGGCGGTCTTATCCCGACATATCTGAATGTACAGAGACTGGGGCTGCTCGACACCCTTGCGGCGATATTACTGCCGACAGCAATCAACACCTTTAACCTTATAATAATGCGTACGGCGTTTCTGTCCATACCGGACAGCCTTGTGGAATCGGCGGAGCTTGACGGGGCAAATCAGCTTATTATTCTGTTCAGAATAGCGCTGCCTCTCGCGCTGCCGACGGTTATGGTAATCGTGTTATACTATGCTGTTGAGAGATGGAATGAATGGTTTAACGCGATGATATATCTTCAGGACGCAAAGAAATTCCCCCTTGCGCTGGTGCTAAGAGAAATACTCATTCAGGAAAGCACAAGCTCAATGACGCAGGATGTCGGCGTGGGCGACAAGGAGAGCGTATCTCTGAGCATAAAATATGCTGTAATTGTGGTTGCCACACTGCCGATACTGGTACTCTATCCTTTCCTGCAAAAATACTTTGTAAAGGGAGTTATGGTAGGCGCGGTAAAGGGATGACGTGCCTGTGCGGCAATCAGGGAAAGGAAATAGTGATGCAATGAAAAAGATACTGAGCTTTCTGGCAGCGGCGATGCTCGTGTCCGGCGCGGCAGCTTTAGGCGCGTCGGCGGAAAACCTTGCCGCGGGAGTGTGCGCGGACGCGGAGTTTTACGATGGCTCCGGCAAGGCGCTCGAAACCGATACAAGCGGTATATCGGCGCTTACAGACGATAATGAATATTCGTTGTTTCAGACCCCGGTGGGTACAGCGAGCGGTAGGATTATACTTGATTTGTACAGCCGACGGGTTGTAAATCATGTTTACATAAGAGAAACCAACAGCACAATAGAAGGCTTTAAGATATATCTCTCAAACGATCGGAAATCCTGGACGCCGGTATATACGGGAACCACTGCCGGATCTTACGGTGTAAATCCGTATTTTGACGCCGTAAGCACGCGGTATATAAAAATAGAAATAACCAAAACCGCGAACACCTATAATGATGCGAGCATAACCTTCAGCGATATAAAAGCCTCCTATGAGACAGAGGCGCTGAAGGATGATCTTGAAAATGCGCTCTATCTCGGTAATTTAAAGTGGAAATCCGTAAATAGCGAGGATATGGCGGGGCATTTTACCGCCGCGCAGAAAAGCGCTCTTACCGGACGCATAAACACTGCCAATGCCGTCTATAGGGACAGCGGCGCGAGCCCGCGTGAGATTGAGTCCGCTGCTTCGGCGCTTAGGGCGTACCTGTTGGAGCTTTCTTCAACAGAACCGACGGAGAATGATTTTAAGCTTGTTCATCAAAGGTACATGGATAACTTTGTAAATAACAAAGCGGAGCTGACCGAAAGCAGGATGAGGACGATACATAATATTGAGGACAATGTTGATTTATATGTTTCGGGAATGTTGAGAAATCCGAACGCGGCGGAGCTGTGGGAGGAATATATCCCGCCTATGGCAAACACACAGCAGGAGCCGTCCAAGATAAGCAATTCGTTCGCGAAGATTAAGCAGATGGCTATAGCATACGAGCAGGAGGCAAACAAATATTATAAGGATGAAAAGCTTCTTGCCGATATCGAATACGCTCTGAACTTTATGTACGAGAAAAAATACCAACCGTCCATAGATATGTACGGAAACTGGTATTACTGGCAGGTGAGCGCGCCGGCTACGATTACAGATATTCTGGTTATTATGAAAGGCGACGTTTCCAAGGAGATTACAAACAAGCTTGTGAACGCCATAAACGAGCGAAACGGAGACGATTTCCATTACACATGGATAGGCGCCAACAGAATGTATCTTGCGGCAATGAATTTAAAACTGGGAGTTATAATGGATGACGGGGAGTATATCCACCGTGTAAAATATGCCATAGCCGAGGAAAACCGCTGCAAAAACATTCAGATTGAGGAAGGCGAAAATGAAAACGACGGATACTTCTGGGACGGCTCTTATATGTTCCACAGCGGAATATTGTATAATGCTACCTATGGCAGAGATCAGTATACAAACACGATGAATGTCATAAAGTACCTTGACGGTACCGTATGGCAGGTAGACCAGGGGCTTATTGACAGCATGGCGGAGCGCGTAACGGATATGTTTTTCGGTGTAATCTATAAGGGTATGAGCGTGGACGTTTCCGCTGGACGCGGACTCGGCTCCGGAATAAGCTACGGCATAACGATTGCGGACACGTTAGAAAGTCTTGCGCAGTACCTGGGCGAGCCGAAACGGACGGAACTGCTCGAAAAGGTAAAGGGCTTAATGCTTGCGCAGGGAAGAACCACCGCGCTTACCCGTGATGACAGTATAGAGGCGGCGCAGGAAAGTTGGTGGCTGAAACGTTATCCGATAGGAAATAAGCTCGTGCTTCACGCCGGCGATTACGGCTTTGGACTGTCGATGTTTACAAAAAGAACAAAGACCTTTGAAGCGCCGAACGGCGATGCGATGAAGGCATGGTATGTCTCAAACGGCATGACGCAGATATATAATGACGACAAGGAGCACTATGACCGCGATTACTGGATTGCGGTGGATCACTACCGCTTGCCGGGCACTACCGTTGACAGGATACCGCGTACAACGACCCGTTTTGAGGGCGAAATGTTCGGAACGCATAACTGGTGCGGAATGATAGATATTAATGAGCAATACGGAACCGCGGGAATGATGCTTGACCATTATAACAGCTCTGTTGAGGCATACAAATCCTATTATTTGTTTGATGACGAAATCGTGTGTCTCGGCTCCAACATTTCAAAGGGTACGTCGGTAATCGAGACGATAGTGGATAACAGAAAGATAAAAGACGACAACTCCAATATATTCCTCGTAAACGGTGAGAAATACGAAGGACAGCAGCAGATAAATAATGTCAAAACCGCGTGGCTTGAAGGCAATGTCAGCGATGTAAGCTACGGATATTATTTCCCGCGCTCGGACAGCGTAAAATTCCTGAGGGGCGCGCAGACCGAGCGTGAAACCGATATGTGGATGTCGGACACGGACAATGTGGTGACGAAGAACTTTGTAACCATGTGGTATGACCACGGCAAGCAGCCGAACAATGCCGGCTATGCCTACGTGTTGCTTCCGAATTTTACCGCGGAGCAGGTCGAGGAATACGCGGCGTCGCCCGACACCGAAATTCTTGCCTGTGACGGCACGGCGCATGTTGTCAGGGAAAATACGCTTGGCATCACGGCGTATAATTTCTGGAGCAGCTTCGGCGGAGAGTCGTGCGGAGTTAAGACCAACACACCGCTTACTATGATGAGAGCTCAGAAGGACGGCAGCTTGATTTTATCAATGACGGACCCGACATTCAGCATAGAAAACATCGCGTATATAACTCTTGACTGCAGCGTATCGGAGATTTGCGAGTGTGATGACAGGATAACGGTGGAATCGCTTTCACCGCTTGCCTTAAAGGTCGATTTTAATAAGATTAACGGAAAAAAGATAGAATTGAAAGCAACCCTCAAGGATAACTAAAGAAGCCAATTAAAAGCCAATCAAAAGCCAATCAAAAAGCAAAATGGAGATTAAAATGAAAAAAATCACAGCAATATTGACACAGCTCGCCATTATCGGCACGTTGCTGACCTTTCCGGCAATGCATCCTGCCGCGGCAACAAGGGATAATATAGACTCATTCTATAATATATTTCCCATTATCGGCGAGGAAATAAAACAGGACGGAAGCATATCGAGAGCGGAATTTGCGCAGATTATCGCGGGGATATTTGAACGCGGAGGTATAAACTACAGCGGAAATTATGCTTTTGATGATGTGAGCGCTTCCGACCCGTACTACGGCGCTGTCAGCACGGTTCTGGCGGCGGGCTGCATGAGCGGCGACAGCGGCGAGGACGGTATTTACCATTTCAGACCGAACGACGCCATTTCCGATGACGAAGCGGTAAAGACGCTTGTTTATATGCTCGGCTACGGCTATCTGTCCGAGTGCTACGGAGCATATCCCGATGGCGCCCGTCAGGCGGCGCAGAGGCTGGATTTATATGATGGCGCCTCATCCGGCGGAGCGGTGGAAAAAATCTCGGCGTATGTTTACAATGCTCTGCATGCGTATGTCGCGGAGGACGTGGAGAGCAGCGCAAAGTCGATAACCTATGAGCCGGGCGATGAAACCTATATGGAGAAGTACTGGGATATTTCCAAAATAGGCGGCGTACTCAACAAAAACTCCTTTATAGACATAAACGGCGCGGACGCGGCGGCAGCGGGCAGGATAGAGATTGACAACGAGATGTACACCTCTGATTTTTCGTATGAAAACGTGGAATATCTGGGCAGATATGTAACGGCGTACGTGTATATCGACGGCGAAAACGAGGGAGCGGTCGCGGGAATGTTTCCCGACTCAAAATACGACAGCTTCGTAAAAGTCAACGGTGAAAACATATACGAAATCAACGATTTCTCAAGAATACAAACGGGCGAAAGCAGACGCGAAAAAACCTATACAATGGCTCCCGAGGCGAATGTGTTCTATAATTTTCAATTTCTCGGTCCGGTTCGCGCGGTGAATTACGAAAGCGCTGATGTGAAGAAAGCGCTCGAGACGCTCGGCGACGGAAGAAACTGCGAAATTGTACTTGCCGACAATAACGGCGACGGCAAATACGACTTTGTGTGGGTGCGCGAGTATGAAGATTATCAGGTGGAAAGCTTTGTATCCTCAGAGTGTAAAATCATCGACGCGTATGACAGCACGGTACTTAAAATGCAGGACGCATATGATTCGGACAAGATAGCGCTGTTTAAGGACGGACGCGCGGCAAGCGTGAACGACATTGCGAAAAATTCAATCGTGTCGCTTTTCTGGTCGGGGAGCAAGGAAAACATTACCGGAGCTATAGGATATATAAGCGACGCTCAGGTTTCAGGTGAAATCAATATTGTGGGCGATAATGAGTGCGGCATAGACAATGTTAAATATAAAATAGGAAAACGCTATGAAAAGCTTTTAGAGGGCAGGAACAAAAATGTTATTGACCTTCGCACCGGCACGAGCAGCGTGTTTTATCTGAACGCCTTCGGCAGCATAGCGGGCGTTAGCAGCGCAAGCTATTACAGACCGGGTGAGTCTTACGTATTCCTTATCAAGGCTGTGAACGATATGGAGGACGTAAGCATAAAGGTGTTAAATACCGACGGCGACATTGTCATGCTTCAATGCGCGAACTCCGTAGCGGTAAACGGCAGCAATGCGAAGGGCGAAAATGTTTTCACACGTCTGCGCGGACTCGGCTCGGCGATAGGAATAGATCCGACGGAAGAAAACGCGTATATCTATAAGCTTGCAAAGATAAAGGTAAACGATGACGGCGAGGTCACGAATGTGGAAGCGGAGGTGAGCGGCAGCTCGGACAAAAGAAGACTGACCGCCGACCTCACCCTGAGCACGGCTGCGGCAAAATCATATTCGGATATCGTTTATAAGAATTCAACGATAGGAAAGAGCGTGGGAATGTCCTCATCAACCGTGATTTTTGACGTCCCGAATACCGCTACGGCAAGCCAGGCAATATCGGACGAGAACGCGTTTTCCGTTACCAGTGTAAACAACTTTACGGGCGATACGGCGTTCGGCATAAGCGGAGCGAATTCCATTGCGAACGCGACCGGACTTTCCATGAAATTCTTCGAGCTTGACGGGACACGGTTTGCGGACGTCGCGGTTCGCTACTACGTATATAATTCCACCGTAGGCGGAGTAAGCGGCGTGCCGGAAAAAAATCAGGATTGTCTGATTGTGGACAAGGTAAGCTACAGCGTAAGCGACAACGGTGAGAATGTATGGCTGCTCCACGGAATGAAATCCGGAGAGGAAATCACCATGCAGACCTCGGAAATAAGAGATGAAGCTAATCCGTGGAAACAGTTTGTCACTCTGTTTGACGGAGAATTGGAGTCGTTTGCAGGCGGCGAGGACGGCGAGTCGAAGGCGCCGGAGTGCGTAAAGCCGGGCGATGTTATAATGACGTCCGAAAACGCAAGGGGCGAGATTATCAATATCCTTGTTTCGTGCCGCGGCAAGGACGCGGGCGATTTGCAGTGGATAACGGCGGGCTCCGTAACGGGCGCGGGACACGGAAATGAGTATCTGGGAGTCAACTGCGGCGTGATTGAGAACTACAGTTCCGGAAAGCTGGTCGTAAAAGAGATTGACGGAGTCGATAGGGTATACGCGTTCGGTTCCCCGACTATTACAATATACAACAGAAGCAAAAAAACGACCTCTGTCGGCAGCACAAACGCTATTGAAGCGGGCAAGGAAATATACATAAGGCAGTATTACTCGCAGATAAAGGAAGCGGTAATTTTTGAGGACTGAGCGGCCGGCGGAAAGGAGTGAATAACAGTAATGAACAAAAGAGCTTTATCCGCGGCGCTTGCCGCCGCGCTCCTGCTTGTATCGGTCCCGTCATATGCGGAGACCGAAGCGGAACCGGCATATGAGGATTTTGAAGAGGAGTATTATGAACCGGAGCCGGACATGAGCATTGCGGCTGTTTCCCGGGACGGATTATTCAGCGATGATTTCGAGAACGGTTCTCTCTCGCAGTGGACGTCCTCATCGGTTCTTGAAAAGTCCGGAATAGACGGCTTCGGAGAGTACAGCGCGAAGCTTGCTTTTCCGGAGCAGCGACAGATAAGCAAGGTAAATCTTGCGTTTTACGGAAGCTATACGGTTTCATATGACGTATATTTGCAGACGCTTGTTCCCGGCTTCTATGTGGATATGATTCGCAACAGAACGACCTCGGACAGTCAGTATAAATTCAATGACCGACTGATGTTCGAGAAGGGTACAGGCTCGATAATTGACCAAAATCTTGCCGAGGCGACCGGATATTATGTAAAGGCGGGACAGAAATACCATGTGGAATGGCACTATGCGGGAACGGAAAATCATTTTACCGTTACAATAAGCGGTGTTCTCGGAACGTCCGCGGATGATGACGGCAGCCAAATGACGGTAACGGTAATCGATAAGGATATTCCCGATAAGACCATGAACAACGTCACATCGCCGTACAGCTATACGGTCGGCACATATTTTGTCGCCAATTCCACCAAAGCCGACGATTATGCCGAGGGAGGCATATATCTGGATAACGTTATGTACGAGGCGGACGGGATAACCGTTGAGCCGGGCGATTTCGGGCTTGGCGACAGCAGTATAACGTTTAAATGCAATCAGTTTATAGACAAAACGACAAAGGACAATATAGTCATTACGCGCGGCGGCGAAGCGCTTGCGGCGGGAACCGATTACAGCGTTTCCTACGGCGCTTCAAAGGACGGCGTGTACTGCCAAAATCCGACCGTTGTTTTCAACGAGCCGGTGACGGAGGCTGTGCGTTTCGACTTTACGGGCGTTAATGACAGCTACGGAAGAAGTCTCGAATACGTCGCCAATCTTCCCGCGACGCATGACAGTCTGGTGCTGGCGGCGGCATACGATGAGTTTTCGGAGCAGTTTAACATTCCGTCCGTGCTTGACGAGGGAGTATATACCTTCCCGCAGACATTTACGAGCAGCCGATACCCCGGAGAGACGGTGAATATTTCCTACAGCGCTGTGGGCAGAGGCAGAACCTCGGATTACCGCGCGAATGAGACTGCGGTTGTTGACGGCGGCACGATTACCGTCAGGCGCGTGGGAGTGGACGATATAACGCTTGAGCCGCAGGATTTTGACGCGTCGCTTACAATATCGGCGTCGCTGTCATATAATGATGAGGTTCCGCGAGTGCTTTCCAAAGACACCTCGGTTATGCGGGATAAAATTTTAGAACGCGCCGTAAACTACAATTCGGAGATCGCTTCGCTTTGTGACGGCGACAATTTAACCGGAATTACCGTGACCGAGCCGGAAAAGGAATACATAATAGAGCTTGACGCTATATACCCCGTGGGCAGAGTGTATACCGACGGAACCTATTCCGGCGTCAGCGTATATTATTCGGTAAACGGCGGCGAATACACTCCTGCCGGAGACGATCCGTTCAAAGCGGACAGGCTTAAAATTGTGGTAACCGGCTCGGGAGAGTACATGCTTTCGGAGGTCGAGCCGCTTTATTCCTCGTATTTTGACAGCTATTTTGCAATAATAGATGATTTTGAGGCATGGGACTATACGGGAAATCTGACGGGACTGACAAAATCGGATACGCTTCTGCTCCCGTCGGAGACAGATAACGGCACGAGGCTTGTGTGGTCGTCTGACAGCGTTTGTCTGGACGTGGAAACCGGCGCAATACGCCAAAAGACCTCCGAGCAGACCGTAACTCTCACCGTAATGCCGTTAGACGCTGCCGGAAAGGCGATAACGGCGTGCAAAAAAACATATACCGCGGTGATAGCCGCCAAATCCGGAAGCTCCATGGTAAACACGGCTGCGGAATTTTCGGACAACTTCGAATCCGGCAGCAACAGCGGATGGACAAACTATACCGCCGAGGTGGTGCCGACGGATATCGAAGGCTTCGGAGATTTCAGCGCGAGAATATCCTCTACAAAGACAAGACAGCTTTCAAAAACGGGCTTGAGCTTTTACGGCAGCTATACGATTGAATGGGATGTGTATATGGACGACATGAACGCCGGCTTCTATGTTGATGTTCTGCGAAACGGAAGCGGAGCCGCGTATCAGGACAGACTGTATTTTTCAAGAGGCACCGGAAAGCTTGTATTTGACGGAGCGGACACGGGCTATTACGGCAAGTCCGGACTGTACCATGTGCGGTGGGTAGTAGACGGCATAAATAAAACATATACGATATATGTCTCCGGCAGACTTGCCGCGAAACAGGCGGACGAGGGAACGGATTATACGGACTTGTGCGTTCTGGATAATAAGGCAATTCCGGAAACGACCGTGAGCGGCAATAAGCAGGAGTATGAGTTCACAAGCGGAATTACGTTTATCGGCTCGTCGCAGACGGACTCGGAATATACCGGATGTATGTATATCGACAACGTAAAGATTAGCGCGGATGATTTTAAGTATACGCTTGACGATTTCCCGTTCGGCGCGACAGAGCTGAAAATGCACACAAATCATTACATACCGCAGGAGGAGCTACAGAATATTGTTGTAACGGACGGCTCGCAAAAGCTTATAGCCGGAACGGATTACAGCCTGTCATATGAATATAAAAGCGGAGATAATGTCGCGTCGCCGATTTTTGTTTTTACCGACGGGATAAACAGTCCGCTGAGGTTCAACCTCGATAATGTAAGAGACAGCTACGGCAGACCTATAGGCGGAGAATTTGTCCGTCCGATAACGGAGAACTCGCAGGTTATTATAGACGCTCTCGAGAAGTTCGATTGGAAGCTTGACCCGGTGCTTGACAAGCCGGAATACAAAATTCCTACCGAGTTTACAACCGGCGACGGGAAAACGGTTGTGATAACGCCTTCCGTTTCCGGCGGCAACGGTACCGATGATGAACAAGCGGCGGCAGCGGTAAGCTTTGACGGAGCCGCGATGCGCGTTGTTCGCCCCGAGATAACGGATATAACGCAGCCGCCGGAAAACTTTGATATTACCGTCGCAATAACGCTTACATTCACTTATCTTGACGGCGAGCCGCTTAAGCTGACTCAATACGCGACTGTGCCGCGCCGCAAGCTTATGGAGAGCGTGACCGACAAATCGAAGGCGGAGGCGCTTTGCGACGGCGACAGCGCAACCGGCTGGACATATAACGGCGAGGCTCTCGAACTTGTCTTTGACAAGCCGTACTCGATAGGTCATATCTATGCCGAGGGCAAATACGGCGGAATAAAATATTATTATACCGCCGACGGAAAGAACTATGAAATTTTGGATACCTTCCCGGTCGAGGCAATCGGACTGAAAGTCGAGCTTGGCGGCATAGGCGGATTTTTAAGCGAGCTGGAGCCTGTAACCTCGTCGTTTTATGACAGCGTTATCGCGGCGATAAAGGATTTTGAAAGCTTTGAATACACACAAAATCTGTCGATGCTTACAAACAGCGGATATCTTACTCTGCCGACCGCCACACCGGCGGGCACAAGACTGCAATGGTCGGTAAGAGGATCGGGAGTGAACCAATACGGCGCCGTAACGCAGACAAGCTCGGTGCAGACCGCGTATCTGACGGTTTGCCCGCTGGATCCTAACGGCGACCCGATAAACGGCTATTCCAAAACATATACGGCTACCGTAGCGGCAAAAGCCGCTTCGTCGGGCGGTTCGTCCGGCGGCGGTGGTGGCGGCGGAGGCGGCGGAGGCAGTGTAAAGAGCGGACTGACCTTCCAAACACCGACTACCGCCACATCCGGAAATCCCGAATCACCGCCCGCCGTCACGGCGCGCTTTGGCGATTTGCGGGAGCATGAATGGGCGAGAGACGCCGTGGAGGCGCTTGCGAAAAAGGGCATAATAGACGGCAAGGCGGACGGCGTGTTTGCGCCTGACGATAACATAACCCGCGAGGAGTTCGTGAAGCTCATCATAGCGGCGCTTAATGTCGATACCGATATTCCCACAGCTGTGGAATTCACGGATGTTCCTTCCGACGCATGGTATATGCCGTATATCAATGCCGCCTCGGCGAACGGAATAATAACAGGAATAAGCGATACGGAATTCGGCGCGGGCAGAGCTGTCACGAGAGAGGATATAGCGGTTATTATGTACAGGGCTGCCGCGGCATGCGGATACGTTATTGACGCGACTGCGGAAATGCCCGACTTTACGGATAAGGACGATATATCCGATTACGCGGACGAAGCATTAGGTAAGATATCGGAAGCCGGAATTATCACGGGCTATGAGGATAATTCCGTAAGACCGAAAAACAGCGCGACGCGCGCGGAGACTGCTGTTATGGTTTATCGGCTTCTGATAAATATAAAATTATTATAAAAAGGAGGAACAAAATAAATGAAATGTAAAAAAGTATTGGCGGCTCTTACAGCCGCGGCTGTTGTGTCGGGAGTACCGATGATTTCGGCGCTGGCGAAACCGCAGACAATCACGGAGTATGATTTTGATAAATCAACGCCGGAGGGCCATAAATACGATGTTAAAGAAAATAATGTGAACAAAGACTACGGTAATTCGGCATGGTTGAAGGAAGCGGAGAATAATAATGGCGCAAATCAGCTTAATGTTAACGTTCCGTCTGCTGCCGGTTATAAGAGCGCGGTATTTAGCTTTGAAGCGGGAAGAGCTAAGTCAACGGGAGCTTTAAGGCTGGTATTGGTCGGTTCCGATAATACAGCATATAATATAGTTCAAATTGACAGTGGCGGAGGCTCATTGCTGAAATTTGACATTTCTCCCGATAATACAATAAAATCACCTGTTGTATCAGATAAGGTCTATGCTAATGTCGGATATATGCATAAAATCACTTGCGTTGTAACGGGCAACAAATTTGATGTGTATATCGGCAAAGGGGCGGACAAAGCAATTACCGGTGCTTATAGAGATTTAACATCAAACGAAGCTTACGGCTATGAACTGTACAGCGGAACCCTGCCGGACGGCGTAAACGTAAAAACCTTCAGGCTCCAGGAATGGCCCGGCGGAAACGAGTCTTGGAAGTGGATGATAGATAATGTATCCCTGACAGCAGACTACGGCAGCGATGATGAAATCAATACGCTGGACAAACTCAAGTCAGCTATAGAGAGCGGACAAGGGGAAATTACAATACCTGACAATACGAAGCTGAGCATAGCAGCCGGTCCCGATGCGGCGTCGCAAACAGCCCTTCGTTTAAATGCGAATCAAAGGATAATCGTTCCCGAAGGCAGCTCTATAGTGGGTTACGGTCATATTTACGCACCTGAAGGCTCCGCTGTTGTTTATAAGAAAACTGAAAACGACAAATCGGTCGATTACTCCTTCACCGGTATATTGACCTATAACAAAGATGCGTCTAAGCCGCAACCGATAAATAACAATACTATGTATGTATCATCGGACGGAATGACGGGCTTTATAAGGTGCGTAAAAGAAAACTTTGGGGATATAAAAACGGTGACAATAAAAACATCGGACAAAGGAACATTAAACTTATCATTGGAAGAACGGTTCCCAACGGTGACGGGCGACAGCAGTGTTGTATTCGGATTGATAATCACGGACGCGGGAAACACAAAGATCACATCGGTTACGGTAAAATAAGATAAAAGGAGTGACTATTATTATGAAAAAGACATATGAGCTTCCCGAAATGAAGGTACAGAAATTCCGCGGCGAGATCGTCACAGCCTCGGGCAAGTTTGCCGCTTATGATGGCGCGGTAAAGGACATAACCGGCGTTGATAATTTATTTACGGTGAAATTAAGCGATATACTTATCTATTAATCAAAGAGAAATGGAGGAGAGCAATGAAATCAAAAAAAATAACAGCGCTTTTAAGCGCCGCCGCGCTCGCTTTTTCGGCATTGGCAATGCCGACGGGCATATGCGCGGAAGACGATCCGACAGAACTGTTTTATGATGATTTTGAGGAAGGAAAGGCTCCGGAAGGCTGGACTGCCACAAATCTTGACAATCGCTTTGAGGCTTCTAATGTGGAAGGCTTCGGTAATTACAGCATGACATTTGAGGGAGCCGGATCAAATCTGAACAGAACCAACCTTAAGATATACAGCCCTTTCACGTTTTCGATGGATTTCTATATGACGTCGCTTAACGCCGGCTTCCGTGTGGACTTGATACGCAACGGCGGCAACTATAATTCCAATGACCGTGTGCGCGTTTGGGGCAAGGGCGGTTATATAGCAAGCGGACATACCAATACCGGATACTATCTACAAGCAAACGAGAAATATCATATGGACTGGGTGGTAGATCCCATGACAAAGACCTATGAAGTTTATGTAACCGGTAAGGTAACCAAAAAGAACACGGGAGCGGTATCCGACGAAAAGCTTCTCGTTATCTCCGGTGAATTTGCCGACACCACACTTAACGGAGAGGAGTCGCCTTATAAGTATTCAAGCGGAATATATATCGTTTCCGAGCCGGAAAAGAATACGACCGATAAGGTTTACATAGATAATCTTAAACTTTCCTATGAATACCCCAAAATCGAACTTTCCGGCACGCCCGTTTGCGAAGATATGGAGATCGAGTTTGCAACCAACTCATATTTTTATACCAATCCGGACACGAGTAAAACAGGAACGCTTGCCATTTTTAAGGACGGCAACAAGCTCGAAGACGGTCAGTTCGGAGTGAGCTGGACAAAGCTTGATGATGCGAATTTTTCCACGGGACCTACGGTACAGATATATGATGGTCTTGAGGCGGGAGAATATAAGGTCACCTTTAACGGTATGAAGGATATGGGAAAAGTATGGGAGAGAGCAGGCATGGAAGGCGGTTTACAGTTCGACTGCGAGTTTACCGTATTGCCAAAAGGCGCGGAGGATCCGTTAAAAGGCGTTATTCCCGATGATCCGTCGCTTAAGGTATCCGACGGCGTGATAAGCGGCGTTGTTGACGGCTATCCCACAGAAGAGTTTAAGAAGGCTATATCCTCCGCCGCTCCGGGATGGACCATACAGCTTATCGGCGAGAACGGCATGACGGTTTCCGACTGCATTTTCGGCGGACAGACACTCAAGCTTTCAAAGGTGATTGACGGCGTAAACTGCGAATACGAATATAAGCTGCAGTCTGGCGAAAAGCTCTTTGCGACGGGCTTTAATACCGCTCCCGCCGAACAATCGCTTACAAAGGATCACAGAACGACAACGGAGATAAACAATATGTTCCCGTCAACCGAAACGGAAACAAGGGAGGTAGAAGCCAAACCGAATAATAAGGAGCAAAAACCACAGAACAACTGGAACGCCGCTAATTTCCAGAATGCGTTCGCTCCGAAAGACGGACAGTCGATAACGAAGGAAATACCGGATAACAAGAGCGACTACGCTCTCGCGTTCAAGTCGGTAAATTGTACCGAAGCGGGCAATTTACAGCTCCTTAAGGATTTCTATGTGCCGGATGACGATTATTATCCCGTGGCGGTGAATTTGGATGTATATCCCGACGGCGAGGGCACCGTTCAGCTGAATTTGAAGGCTGACTATTATAACGGTGAAGCAAAAACGGCAAGTCTTACAAATCTTGTCACATTTGCGGCTTATGACGAGATATTGAGCACGACGGACAGCGTGTCAAAGTATGCGCCCGAGCACTGGTATCATGTTTCAATCGTGCTCGACAAGGTCGTAGAGGACAGTGCCACGAAAAAGACGGCTTATGTGTATATTAACGGTGAGCGTGTAAACACATATGATTTCTCGGACAAAACTTCTTCTTACGGAAATGAAAACTTCTATTCGCTGACGCTGCAGGAGCAATCTGCGCCGGATGTTGATACGACGACGTATTTTGACAATCTTTCCGTGACAAGGCTGTACAACGCTTCAGCTGCGCCGTCGCAGTATATAGCGGTTCCGGAAGCGGTATCGAATACATATGTTATAGATGAGTCAGCCGGTACGGTGACCGTTCCGGAAGGAACCGACCCGACGAATGTTCTCAAAGACGTGCCGGGCTGGACAAAGACAGTTAAAGACAATGATATAATCTATACATACGGCGAGCATATACAGTCATTTGTCGTACAGTATGCGGATCCGTCCGAGCTGCCGAGCGAGCAGCCGAGTGAGCAGCCGAGCGAGGATCCGTCCGAGCAGCCGAGTGAGCAGCCGAGCGAGGATCCGTCCGAGCAGCCGAGTGAGCAGCCGAGCGAAAAGCCGTCAGGCGAGCTTTCGGCAACCATACCGGATATAAACGCGGCGGGAAGCTATGACATAGTTGTAAACAGCGTTTCGGACGAGGGAACCGCCGTGGTTGCCGTGTACGGAACGGACGACACGCTTTTGATGCTGACAACCGCGAAGTTTACAGCCGGAGAAACAACCGTGCCTTTTGAGCTTTCCGAGGAAACGTTTGGAAAAGCCGGCAGAGTGGCAGTGTACTTACTCGACAGTCTCGAACAGATAAAGCCGCTTGCGGAAAAGACCGGAAAAGAGGTAGTGAAATAATTTGCCAAGGCATTATACGGAGAATTTACAATGACAGTTTTTAAAGAAGCTCTTAAGCTTGACTGGAAGGCTCTCGCAGCCGAAATAGATAATCAAGTGTTTGCCAAAACGCTTGATCATGCCGTTAAAAAGGTATCGGACAATCTGATACCTTTTACCGGCAAATTTCCGTCGTCGGGCGGAGTGAACGGAGTGTATCAGCCCACGGAAAACGCGGATGAATTTCTTTATTCCGATTGGACCAGCTCCTTCTGGACAGGTATGATATGGATTTGCTATGAGCTCACCGGTGACAGTCGTTTTAAGGAAACCGGACTGTCGCACAGCGCAAGCTTCCGCGAACGGTATGATAAAAATATTATTCTCGATCATCACGACATAGGCTTTTTGTTTACGCTTTCCTGTGTCGCGGCATATAAAATTACCGGCGATGAATTTTCGCGCGAGACGGCTCTGCTTGCCGCGCGCAAGCTTGCAAGCCGTTTTCGCGACAAAGCGGGGATTATTCAGGTAAGAGGCAGACTTGACGATATGGAGAATGAAGCGCTCGGCGAGTTTATCATAGACTGCTGCATGAACCTGCCGTTACTGTATTGGGCGGCTCGGGAGACGGGCGACAGAAGCTTTTCGGACAAGGCGTATTCGCATATAA
The DNA here is from genome assembly GCA_947628515.1 of uncultured Clostridia bacterium. Classification (GTDB taxonomy): domain Bacteria; phylum Bacillota; class Clostridia; order UBA1381; family UBA1381; genus Ornithomonoglobus. The sequence continues at coordinate 52,033 of CANRAG010000001.1, forward strand.
AGAACGTGCAGAAATACATGGTTAGACCCGACGCTTCGACATATCAGAATTTCCGAAAGGATATTGCCACAGGCGCGCCTATAGGCGGCTGGATCGCTCAGGGCGACTCTCATGACGGCGCCTGCTGGTCGCGGGGACAGGCATGGGCGATGTACGGTCTGCCTTTAAGTTATAATTATACCGGAGACGCAACGCTGCTTGAAACGTGCAAAGCGGTAAGCAATTATTTTCTTAACCGTCTGCAATCGGATTTAGTGCCGAACTGGGATTTCTATTATAAGACAGACGAGGATCAGCGCGACACCTCAGCCTCCGCCGTTGCGGCATGCGGACTGCTGGAACTGGCGAGAAATCTTCCCGTTACCGATTCGGACAGGGAAGTCTACGAGGCTGCCGCAAAGACTCTTATATACGCGCTTATAAAGAATTATCTTTATTGTGACGGGGAAAGTCCGAACGCGATTTTGAAATCGGGTGTTTACGCAATGCGTACAAATCTTTGCGTTGACGAGCCGGTAATATGGGGAGATTATTTCTTCATGGAGGCGCTGCAAAGACTTACTCATTATTACCGGTCATTCTGGTAGGTATGTTAAACGCGGGCAGAGGAGAGAAGCCGATATGAAAAAAATAATTATAGCCGTGATTTTTACGGTATTCGTCTTTAATACAGCGGCATACGCGGATACGAATTATTTCAAGGAGCGCGTACCGGTAAATTATATTACCGCGGACGGCGAGCTTACCTCTATCGAGTATTCAAACAGCGGGCTCGTCTGGACGGCGATACCTGATTTTGTGCAGATAGGCGAGATATGCGCTTTTGAAAAGATTGACGCGAGAATGATACGCGCCGAAGGAGGCAGTATTACGGGAAAATACTATTCGACGGATATAGCCGAAAAGACTGCGAGCCGTTATTCCGATTTGTGCGACGCGGCTAAAACGGCGGAAATCCTTAACGATACGGCAAGCAGTCAGTATAAAAAGCTTCTTGCGCTTAAGGGCATGATCGGCACGGCAGACAGCGAGCTGGATCTGGCGGCGGCAAGGACGCGGCTTACGGCAAAGCTTAAAAGCGACATTACATCTGTTTCCGCCGCGAACGTTTCCGCCTGGGCGCAGGCGGTGTCGGATCCGGTAACAAAAACAGGTAGTATCTGGCAGGATATAACGGGTATGGACAGCGACGGCTCAAAAATAGCCTCCGTGTATCAGAGGATATATTCTATGGCTGCGTGCTATTCGGACGAGAATAGTTCGCTTTATAAAAACGCCGGACTGCTTGAAAAAATCAGGCTTGCCCTTTCCTATGCCGATAAATATTGGTATAACAGTAAAACCTCAATGGAAGGTTATACAAACTGGTGGGAGTTTATCATATCCGTGCCGCAGAAATATACAAGCATACTCGGTCTGCTGTGGGAGGACATCCCTTACGGCGAGCGGGAGCTGTACGCCGCGGCATTGGAGCATTTCTGCCGTTACGATACCTTCAGCGGCGTAACCTCTACGGGCGGCGAGCAGGAAGGCGCAAATCTTGTAAACATAGCTGATTATGACTACAGAATGGGAGTTCTCACCGGCAGCGTATCGAAGATGAACAAAGCAAAGCAGATGTTTGATAAATCGTTCGAATATGCTAAGACGGGCAAAGACGGCTTTTATGCGGACGGAAGCTTTTTGCAGCACGGAATTCCGTACAACGGAAATTACGGCAGAGAATTCCTTATAAGCATTGTGGATATGCTTGAAGAGACCTACGCTACGCGGTGGGGGTTTTCACAGGAGCAGAAGAGAACTGTCGAGGATTGGATAGAAAACGGATATATGCCGCTTGTATTTGACGGCTCGGTAATGAGCATGGTAAACGGCAGAGCGATTGCGAGGGCGAATACGGAGAAAACATACGGCTATCAAATCGGCAGAGAGATCCTGAAATACGCATCCCTTTCAGATGATACAAACAAGCGGAAGGCATATTATGAAACCGTAAAATATTGGTTTACAAACAGCAATACCGTTAACGGCATCAGCTGGAAATATTATTCCGACCCGCTTGTAAGCTCGGTAATGAAAGACAGCAGCTATGCGCCGCGGCTTCATTACGGAACCGGCATACACATATATAACAATATGGCGCGCGTTGCGGCACAGTCCGAAGGAAACGGCTGGGCTGCGGGTATCGCGATGTATTCGGACGCTATCGCGCCTTATGAATATATGTCCGGTCAGAATATGAAGGGCTGGTATACCTCGGCGGGAGCGGTATATCTATATACCGCAAAGGATGACGGGCAGTATTCCGGAAACTACTGGTATACCGCCGATATGTACCGAATCCCGGGCACAACGGTTGACCAAACGGAAAGGGTTCCGGGCAACGACTGTGCAAAAACAGCGGGCAAGCCGTTTGTTAAAGCGGCGAAAAGCGGCAAGCTTGCGGCGGTAGCGATGGATTATGCCCAGAGAAGCCGGACGCCTTCCTCGCTTACGGCGCATAAATCATATTTCATCTTTGATAAAGGTATCATATGCATGGGCAGCGGTATAAGCGGCGGAAACGGTACTGTGACAACCACGGTAGACCAAAGAGCGGTAAGCGGCGCGCGGGTGCTTGTAAACGGAGGCGAAAACGGCAGCTTATCCTCTGTCGAGACAATTCACATAAGCGGTGAATGTGGAGATATAGGCTATTATTTCCCCCATGTCACAAAGGTCGTAAAAACTGCGGAAACACGCGAGGGAAGTCTTTCGGAGATAAACTCAGCCGGCTCGGGGACTAAGGTTAAACAGGATTATCTGACATTTACAATACCACACGGCAACAGTCCGTCGAACGCGTCATATTGTTACGCAATGCTGCCGTCGATGACGGAAGCGGAGCTTCAGGCGTTTAAGTCCGCGCCGGATTTTACTGTAATTGAAAACAGCAGTGACACTCACGCGGTCTATATAAACGGGAGAATAATGGCGGTCTTTTATTCACCAAACGGAGGCAGCGTTACATATAACGGGGTTACCGCGTCTTGCGGCACACAGGGCATAGTTATAACGGATTAGAATTTTATGTTACTATCATTTGAGCAGGAAAGCATTTTAAACTATATAGAGACTCAGGGAAAGGCGGAGCTTTCCGACGAGCATAAAAAGGACGGCGGGTATTCCTTGAAATGGACACACCGAAAGGGTGATACTCTGCGTCTTGATGTTCCGATAGGCTATAAAACTCCGCCGTCTGACGGGAAGGACAGCAGAGTTCCGGGCTGGGGAGTATATATATATTCCGACGGCGCGGAGCAGACTCTTACTGTTGAGTTTTTAAAAGGTGAAAGAGTATGCGCCGGTTTTGAAATTTATGTGAATTTTAAGGGCTGGCGCAGTCTTGCGCTCCGCTTTGATTACGATATGAACGGGAAAGCGGAGGAGGATATGGATGCGATGAGGATAATGGCGGGTAATGACGGCTGTCTGTGGTTTGACAGGCTCATAACCTGCAATCTTTTTCCGTTCCGTTCGCCTGTCGCAAGCTTCCAACTTCCGTTCGTTAAGGATTATTACGGAAATAACAGCTTTTTGGCGTTGTATAACAGTGTGCCGTCGGTATGCAGCAGAGCCTCGTATGATATGTATTATATACGCGAAAAATATACCCGATATTTATTGAGTATAGATAAGTATGACATAAGCTATGAGGAGCTGCGCCGCAGGTTGGAGGAATGGAAGGACAGACCTATAGTTTACAAGCGGGCGCTTGAACTATGCGACGGTATGGATAATACGGCGGAATACAATTTTGTGACGCTGCGCGATGCGGCGGAGACCTTGTTCGCCCTTGCGCGCCTGTATAAAACCGAAAAACGCGGCGGCGGGGAATATATATCGCTCATCAGAAAGATGATAGACGAGGGCTTCGCGGCGGGGTCGTCAATGGGAGTTATGCATCACATTGATTACAGTCTGAGGATGCTCTATCCGTCAGTGTTTCTTATGGAGACAGAGCTGCGCCGCGAGGGACTTTTTGACGCTGTGTCAAAGGCGATATGCTGGTTTTCCGGCTTCGGCACTGTTTTTGCTCCCGCCGAAATTACAACTGCGGACACTTATAATACCCGTTCGCAGGCATTTTTGATATACGCTCTCCTTTCGGGGACGGATGAATATATACAGGCGGTTAGTGATTGGATAAACCGTACTACGGAGTATACGAACGGTTTACTCGGACTTTTAAAGCCCGACGGAAGCATGTATCATCACTGCAATCATTATACAGCCTATGCCTCTGACGGACTGACCGGTCTTATGCCGGTAATTTATTCTCTAAGCGGCACATCCTACGAAATCTCATCGGCCGCCGCGGAGCGGATAAATAAGGTTATCGGCAATATGATTTTTTATACCGAAAAACGTGTGTATCCCATAGCGATGTCGGGGAGGCATCCGGACGGAACATGGGCTATAGATAAAGCGTTGTTTGACGTATGGGAGAAATGCACATACGATACCGATAAATATAAAAAGCGTATGGGACAGCTTACCATGAACAGGGCGTGCGCCGCGTTTCATCGCGAAAACGGTTTCATGGCGTCTGTTAAAGGATTTTCAAGGTATCTTTGGGGCAATGAGTCGTACATTGCGGATAATCTGTACGGAAGATATATTTCTTATGGGTATCTTGAAGTTTTTAAGGGTGATATGAAAAGCTCCGGTTTCTCCCATGACGGCTGGGATTGGGCGATGTTCCCCGGTACTACGGCGGAGTGGCTGCCCGTATCGGAAATGCGTTCAAAAATATATAATCTTGACAAGGACAGCGCTTTTGAAGAAATGCTTATCTCGGATCGCGGCTTTGCCGGCGGCGTGGACGACGGTCAAAACGGGTTATTCTCAATGGAGCTTGCCGGACACCCCAAATATGATAAAACATTTTTCGCGAAAAAATCATATTTCTTTGTCGATGGCGCTGTTATATGCATGGGAAGTGATATAAGCAGCAGCTCCGGCAATCCGGTATACACAACCGTTATGCAGCGAAGCGGCAACGCGGTAAAAATGAAAGACAAAATGTTCGTTGATGAAACCGGAACGGGGTATTACATAGTCAGAGGACATTTCTCCGTTTCAACCGGCCCTCAGCTGTCACAGGATGAAAAGGGAAGGGGAGAAACACAGGGAGTATTCGGTAAGGTGTGGATCGACCACGGCATAAACCCGAAAAATTCCGACTATGAATATGTGATTGTCCCGAACGGACAGGAGGCGCCCCGGTATTCCGTACTGTGCTGCGATAATGTGTGTCACGCGATACGCTGTGGCGGAAAGCTGTACGCAGCGGTATTTGATCCGAGCCGGTTTGGGGGAGCGGGAGAGCTTTTGTCGGTATCTCATCCCGTATTGATAATTATGGATAAAACACAAATCAGCGTATGCGAGCCCGATCTGGGTTTGTACGGTTATGACGGCGGTCAATACGGCAAAAACGGGGAAAGAAAAGAAGTAAGCATATATTCCCGTGATTGGATTGCAAATGACGTTAAAAAATATAATATAACAATTGAAACCACCTCCGGAATTCACTCTCTTGCCGCAGCCGGAGGAGATATTTATAAGCTTACACGGTGAAAGGATGCAGCGGAGTAATGAAGGAAAGACCGAATATTGTTTTTGTGATGTCCGATCAGCATCGGCGTCAGGCGATGGGCTTCTGGCAGAAAGAGGAATACAGAGAATGTCTTAACGGAGCGAGCGATCCGGTAAAAACGCCAAATATAGACAGACTGGCAGACGAAGGCGTGGTCGCGTCTCAGGCGTTTTCAAGCTATCCTGTGTGCAGCCCGTACAGGGCAATGCTTTTTTCGGGGTTGTTTCCCGAACAGAACGGGGTATGGCATAATTGTGCGCCGTGGCGGGATTACGAGCTGAAGGACGAAATCGAAACCTTTACAGATGTGCTTGCAGGCAACGGCTATGATGTCGGTTATGTGGGAAAATGGCATCTGGAAGCTCCAAGACCGGCGTTTAATAAAAACGGTATTTATGTCGGAGAGGACGCGGAATGCGAAAAGTTCTTTCCGAACGGAGCCGATAAAGACGATACGGACTGCTGGGATACTCTTATCAGAAAGGATCGCAGCAGAGGGATAAATTATTTGTATATGTACAATACATGGAATGTTTTCCGCGCAAACGATGGCACTCCCGAGCTGAGTAAGCCTCATTGCTGGGACAGGGATTATAACAGGATAACAGCGCCCGACGGCACATGGCTGCCGGAGTTTGAAACGGAGCTTGCGCTGCGCTATATCGTAAATGATAATAATGAGCGTGACGCGAAGAAGCCGTACTGTCTGTTTGTAAGTTATAACCCGCCGCATCTGCCGTATAACAGCCGAGAGGATACCGACTATGAGGCGTATGATAATTATTATTCTCCGGAAAAAAAGCCGGATTACCGCGAGCTGCTTACGCGTCCGAATGTCAGTCCCGCAACGGAAAACTTTGAGGACAATGTGAGGGTGTATTTTTCGCATGTAACGGGTATTGACAGGCAGGTCGGAAGACTTATGGACGCGGTCGATAAAAGCGGCGCCGCGGATAATACAATATTTGTATTCACCTCCGATCACGGTGAAATGATGGGAAGTCATAAGCTGATGTCAAAGAATGTTATATACGAAGAATCCGTTGGAATTCCATTTATCATTCGTTATCCGCGCAGACTGAACCACAAAACCGACAATCTGCTTCTTATGGGGGTGGATATTATGCCGACAATACTTTCGCTTGCCGGTGTGCCTGTGCCGGAGCCTACAGAGGGCAGTGATTATTCCGCCGTGCTTGAGGGCAGCTCGGAAAAGCGTCCGAAATCCGCATTTTTTGTGCAGCTTGATACAAAAGGCGTAAGAACGGACAGGTATGTGATGTCTGTTCGGGAAGATACACAGGAAAATTACAAAGAGCCGGTGCTGTTTGATTTGAAAACAGATCCGTATCAAATGAATAATCTGGAGTTTTCTTCGATTTCGGCGGATGATATGATGATGCTCAGAAGCGAACTCGGCTATTGGCTTAAAAAGTCAAATGATCCGTGGTATCAAAGAAGACTTTACGATAACTTTATAATTTATTAAGAAAGACGGTGACAATGCAGCATGAAAAAACAACTAATATTAATTATGGTGGATACGCAGAGAACCGATATGCTCGCATGCTACGGTAATGACGGAATGTTCACGCCCAACCTGGACGCCTTGGCGGAACAGGGCGTGGTTTATGACAGAGCATACACATGTCAGCCGGTATGCGGACCGGCTCGTTCCGCGATATTTACGGGCTTATTTCCACATTCAAACGGTGTGTGGGCAAACAACCTGGCGCTGGGCGATAATGTAAAAACGATTGGGCAGCGTCTTACCGATAACGGAATACATGCGGCATACATCGGCAAGTGGCATCTGGACGGCGGAGATTATTTCGGGCTTGGGCGGTGCCCGGACGGCTGGGATGAAAAGTACTGGTATGATATGCGCTGTTATCTTGAAGAAATGACCGAGGAGGACAGATACCGTTCCCGTCAGGATGATACGGAGGATATACGCGCGTCTTTCACCTATGCCAATAAATGCTCGAATAAAGCAATTTCATTTCTTGAAGAATACGGCGACGACGACTTTTTCCTTGTCGTGTCTTACGATGAGCCCCACGGCCCTTCGCTTTCTCCCGAACCTTTTTCTTCCATGTACGATAATTACCGTTTCCCGAAAAAAGACAATGTATGGGATGATTTGGAGAACAAGCCGGAGCATCAGAGAATATGGGCAGGGGACGCGGCGGCGGAAAACAAGGATGAGCTTGATATTACAAAGCGCTCTCTTATAAGCTGCAATTCATATGTGGACGGCGAGATAGGCAGAGTGCTTGAACAGATAAAAAAGAAGGCGCCCGACGCCATGATATTATATACTTCCGATCACGGAGACATGATGCGCTCTCACAGTCTTTCCGAAAAAGGCCCCGCCGCGTATGAGGAGATTTGTCATATTCCGTTCATTATAAAGGATAATATTCATGCGGGTTTAAGATATCCGTATCCCGTATCGCACATAGATATTGTGCCCACAATACTGGAGTACATGGGGCTGCCTGTTCCCAAGTTGCTGGAGGGCAAATGTTTATTGCCGACACTTGAGGACGCGCGGCAGAAGATTAATGATAATGTGTTTATTGAATTTGGCAGATATGAGATTGATCATGACGGCTTTGGCGGATTTCAGCCAATGCGCGCCGTGTTTGACGGAAGATATAAGCTTGTTATCAATCTTTTGTCCTCGGACGAACTGTACGATCTTCAGTCAGATCCCGATGAACTCAGTAATTTGATAAATGACGATGCGTACAGCGGTGTACGCGATGCTTTGCACGATCGGCTTTTGGACTGGCAAAACGATACGCGTGACCCGTTCAGAGGCTATTATTGGGAAAATCGCCCATGGCGGAAAACTGCCCGAAAGCCGACATGGGATTATACGGGCTTCACGCGCCAACGCGAAAATGAGGAGTATGAGCCGAGACAGCTTGATTATTCAACGGGATTGGAAATGGAATCAGCGGTCAGAAAGAAAAAGGATTTGCCCGAATATATCCGGTTTGACAATGGTGAAAAGAAGCTGTGAAAAATTTAACTGTTCTTATAAAGCCCGCGTCCGATCTCTGCAATATGCGGTGTGAATACTGCTTTTACCGCGGCGCCGCAAAGCGCCGCAAAATAGACGGCTGCGGTATAATGAGTCCTAAAACGCTTGAAAATCTGGTAAGAAAGGCTTTTGATTTCGCGGAGGAAGGCTGTTCATTCTGCTTTCAGGGAGGCGAACCCACGCTTGCCGGCTTGAGCTTTTATCAGGAGTTTGACGGGCTTTTAAAAAAATACAACACGCGCAAAATACCTGTATTCAAAGCAATGCAGACAAACGGATATTTGATAGACAAGCACTGGGCGCGGTATCTGCATGATAGGAACTTTCTGGTCGGTTTGTCTCTTGACGGCACAGAGGATTTGCACGACAGATTTCGGCGCGGCAGTGACGGAAGGGGAACATTTTCCGATGTTATGCGCGCTGCGGCGGTTATGAACGAGTACCGTGTCCGGTATAACATATTGAGTGTTATAACCGATAATAACGCATGCAGAGGAAAGGAAATATACTCCTTTTTTAAAAAAAGAGGGTTTATGTATCTTCAATTTATAAAATGTATAGATTCCTCGCAGGACGGTCAAAAGAAATCTTTTCTTGCTCCCCTGAATTGGGGAAGGTTTATGAATGAGGTTTTTGACGAATATTATCGGGACTTTCTGGCGGGTACGCCTGTAAGCATAAGAGAATTTGACAATTTTATTTCGCTTTTGCTCGGATATCCTCCCGAGCAGTGCGGAATGAGCGGGGTGTGCTCGGGATACTTAACCGTTGAAAGCGATGGGAGCATATATCCGTGTGATTTTTATGTTAACGATGCATGGAGAATGGGGAATATAAACCAAAACAGTATCGACGAATTGCTTAACAGCATCGAGCTGAAAAAATTTATTGAAATTTCGATACAAAGGGACAGCGAATGTCTTAAATGCAAATGGCTGAAGCTTTGCAGAGGAGGCTGCCGCAGGTATCGGGATACTTCCGGAAACGGAGAACTTAATCTGAACAAATTCTGCGAAGGATACAAGCTGTTTTTTGAACATTCCTATGACAAAATGGCACATATGGCATTATTGCTCTCCGGACGGAGACCTTAATTGAATTCCGCTATGCGCCTATTATTCCGAGCAGAAGATTGTGGTTATACATAAATTCGCACAGAACGGTGTCCTTTGCTATATCCGAACCGATTATGGCAGCTCCGGCAAGAACGGCATATATGACAATAAGCGCTATTAAAAGCTGCGCCGCGCCGCCAAGCAGATGGTTGGATTGCTTTAGCAGCGGCAGCTTGAAAATATATTTTACTATTCTGTACGCCGCCGCAAGCACAAACCTTATCGAGACAAAGAGCAGAACCGACGCCGCTATGTCCACCACCTGGTTTGTCACCGTGTCCGTTACGGTGGTTATGGTGTTTTCCGTTGCCTCCCTAAGCTCGTTTATCGCGTTTTTCGCGTATGTATCCGGCAGGGAATACGCCGAATTTACCATATCGGGATAGTCATAGCTTATGTCCATATCGGTCTGCCGTCGGCTCATGCCGCTTTCCACCCTTGTATACACATAATCGCGCAGACCGTCCGCAATATTTGAGGACTTAAAGGCGTCCGCGGCGTACGGTCGTAACATTCCGGTAAGCGCGATTGTGAGTATCAACGCGGCAAGCCCCCACATGGTACGGAGCAGACCGCGCCTGAAACCAATCGCAAACGCCGCAGCAAGCGCGGCGCATAGTATAATGTCTATAACCATATTTTTAAATCCTTACAATTTCTATGCAGTCCTCGTAGACCACAACATAAGCGCTGTCGTCTATAAGCTTCAGATTTCTTATTTTTCGCGGCGCGGTGTACAGCGTCTTTTCCTCGTCATACGCGTTGCCGCATATTATGTCGCGGCCGTTGTTGTAAAGAACGGTATCATCGTACAGGTCAATGAAATCCGGCGCACCCTCTATGGTTTTGGAGTCGGCAAGTTCCCCGTTTTTACTGTAAAGGCTCATAATCGGTATATTATCCTGCGTATAGGTGATAAGTCTGCATCCCTTATAATCCGTAACGGAATGAGTCAGCGTCACATCGTCATAGCGCAGGTCATATTTTATTTCACTGTCGTCCGTTATATACGATATGCTGTTATCGCCGCCGGCATAGACGTTTTTTCCGTCGGTTTGGACGTCGTATATAAGCGAGTCGCTCAGCTCTATTCCGGAGAGCGGGTCAGTTGAGTTGATGTCAAACATCATAACGTATGAGGTGACCGCCTTTTCCGCACTTACAAGCGCGACGGCAATTTTTCTGTTGTTAAGAACAGTTGCCGAGGTTATAAAGTTCGCTCCCGACGACCATGAAAACACGACCTCGCCCTTTGTGTTTATGAGTACGACCGCGCCCTTATACGCATTCTTTTCGGTAAGCAGCACAACGTCTCCCTTTTCGGAAACCTTGCATGCTCTTATTTTGTCCGGAGCGTCTATGCTGTATATCTGCTTGCTGCCGTTATACAGCGAAAGCTGAGTTCCGCCGCCGGAAGCAATGGCTATATATCTTCCGTTCGCGCTCAGTATAGGGTTTGCCATGGACGTTTCGTATTCCCATTCCACATCGCCGTTTTTGTTTATAAAGCCTATATAATTTGATTTTGCGCAGACAACCCCGTCTTTGAATACCGAAAAATCAGAGCTGCCTGCTTCGGCAAAAGGGACGACTGCTTTGTCATCCCCCGCTTTTTCATGCGTCGGTTTTTCCTCCTCGCGGACATTGTCCCGCTCCGTATAGTTGCCCGAGGACGCGTCGGCGATATAAAGCGTCATGTCGCTGTCGGCAAAAATTGAATTTGAATCGTTTTCGCCGACCACCGGAACGGAAGATGAGGATTCCCATTCGATGCCGAACATATTCATAAGCAATCCCATATTGTAGTTGAAGTTGCGTTTATATGTTCCTATAATGCCGGTGTCGGTCACATAGAATTTGAAGGCGCAGGCAAAGACTGCGCACAGTATAAATGAAACCCAAAGCGGCTTCAGCGCGTACCATACGCCGCTTCTGCGCTTTATCTCCTCATACGGCGGCTCATTGCGGCTCGGCGCGGGCTTCTCCGCCCTTTGGATATTTCGGTTATACGACCGGGTGCTCATAGCTTCATTCCCTTCCGATTGCTCCGGCACGGGTATGCGCCGTCGCGTAGCGTTCATATCAATTTCAATAGGACGTCCCGCTATATCCAGATTGCCCAGGACCTCCTCCCGCACGGGCTGCGCGGGCTTTTTTACGGGACGGGGAGAGGGCTGCACCGGTATTTGCCGCGTCGGCTCGGAAACGGGCGTGTCGTCCTTTTCTTCAACGGGGCGCTCCTCCTTTTCGGGCGCGAAAACAACCGTGTTTCCCATTTGTTCATCGGACGGGCGCGGCTCCGGTTTAGACCTTGAAATTACACGCGTGTCGCCCATGTTTCCGCCGTTTGCGTCGGGCGCGTCGGGCGTTTCCGGCTTATCACCGTCATAATAATGTATAAGTTCGTTAAGAATTTCATTGCGGTCCTTGTCCATCAATAAAATACCTCCTCAAGACATAGTCCTTTTGCCGGAGCGGTAATTCCGGCTCTGCTGCGGCTCCCCGACGCGATAATATCCGGCATGTCGTCGGGACAAATCCTGCCGCTGCCGGCATATACCAATGTTCCGGCAATTATCCTTACCATGTTGTAAAGGAACCCGTCGCCGGTAACATCTATTGTGATTATGCCGTCATGCTTTTCTATTTCAACGGAAGAAATGGTGCGCACTGTTGTTTTCACGCTGAACCCGCTGGAGGCAAAGCCTATGAAATCATGCGTTCCAAGCAGGTGCGCTGCCGCGCCGCGCATTTTGTCAATATCGAGAGGGAATTTACAGTGCCATGCAAAGCGCGACATGAACACATTGCAAAATTTACCGTTGTCTATTGTGTACCTGTAGGTTTTTCCCTTTGCCGAGCGGTTTGCGCAGAATTCATCCGGTACGTGTTCCGCGCCGGTGCATATAATATCTCCGGGCAGGTTTGCGTTAAGCGCGTAGGGGAACCGCTCGATAGGAATGGTCGAGTTCGTTCGAAAGCTGCACACATACCCCGAAGCGTGCACTCCGGCGTCCGTTCTGCCGCAGCCCACGGGGTTTATGTTCTCGCGGGTTATTTTATGCAGCGCAAAGCGAAGCGTGTCCTGTATTGTCGCCTTGCCCGGCTGAATTTGCCAGCCGTGATAATTTGTTCCGTCAAATTGAAGTGTAAGCTTTATATTCATAATTAATACCGGTTTCACCCAAAATACTACATTCTATTTCATTATATCATCAATTCGAACAAAATTCAATGATAAAATTCAATAAATGCTAAAAAAGTGCAAAATATTATCATTACCAACGCCATCACCGCGTCATTGCGGCCGTACCGGTCCCGCGAACCCGTCCTTCATCGCTGCGGGAGGCGTTACGCGTGTCGCGAAGAATATAAATCTGAAAGCGGTGCGTAACGACGTTATTATTCCCGTATCTGTTATATGAAATACCCGCCATTGCCATAAAATGCTGTCCGAATACGCGTATCCGGCTCCCTGCCGCGAAGTGCGGGTTTTTTTGCTCTGATTTGTATCATGCTAATATCTTCCTGTGAAAAATAAATTATGAGTATTATAACATAAAAAGTCCCCGAATGCAATAAAATGCGGCAGGGGACGGCGAATTTTGTGAAAAAGGCTTGAAATTCGCGAAAGCAAAGAGTATAATATTAATGTTTTCCGGAGCGGAGAGTGCTGCGCCTGAGATGGATAAAAGGATATCCATATAGTTTAGGGGTGCTGTCAGCGCAGCACAAATTTCGTATACAGACCTCCCGCCAGCATTATGGCCGCAACGGCAAGCGACGCGGCCGCGGCAACGGGAGCTGCCGCTCCGAACGATATAATAAATAAGATAATTGCAATAATAAAATAAGTACACGGTTCCATGGTATCAAATCCTTTACTTTAAATTCGGACATTCCGAACAATAGTTCCGAACATCTGTTCGTTAAACTTATTATACCATACATTTGTTCGGTTGTCAATATATTATTTTAAATATTTTTGAATAATGTCTCTATTATGGAATAATGTGCGGAACAAGCGGGTTTTATAGCTTTGTCGGGAGGAATAAGTTATGTGGATTGCGTTGGCGGCGGCGTACGGCCTTTTAAAGGGCGTGCGCGACGTTATGAAAAAGGTTGCTCTTAAAAAGAGCGGCACAATAGAGGTATTGTTCTTCTATACATTTTTGAGCTTTGTATTCGTCCTTCCGTGGACGGGCGAGGCAATGGATATTTTTAACGGCGGCACGCATTATCTTGCGCTGATTGCCGTTAAGTCGCTTATAATATATATCGCGTGGATATGCTCGTTTAAGGCGATAGAAAATCTGCCGATAGGTTTTTACGGGCTTATGGACATGTCGAGGGTTGTAATAACCTCCGTAATGAGCGTCACGGTGCTCGGCGAGATGATGACGGCGGGCAAGGCGATAGGCATGGTGCTTGTGCTCGACGGGCTGGTTATGCTAAATGTCGCAAAAAACAGTCCCCAGGGCGGCGGCGAGGTCATAAAAGCAAAGTACATTATACTTGTGCTGATCTCCTGCTGCATGAACTCCTGTTCGGAAATTCTCGACAAGTGGTTCATGCGCCCCGAAACGGGCATAACAACGGGACAGCTGCAGTTCTGGTATCTGTTCTTTATGGTCATTTTCTACCTTTTACATATAGTGGTTAAGAGAATACACATAGACATAAGAAGCATATATAAAAATTACTGGATAATAATACTCGCAGTCCTGTTTGTCGCGGGCGATAAGTGCCTGTTTATAGCGAACAGGACAGGTTCTGTAATACCCATGACGCTTATAAAGCAGTGCGCGGTAATAATAACTATTTTAGGCGGCAGGCTAATATTCAAGGAGAAAAACACGCTGTTTAAAATTCTTTGCGCGATTGTTGTAATATGCGGAATAATGGTGGGCGTGGGGATATGACGGAAAAAGGTAAATGAAAACGGAAAATTCGGAGAGGTAATATTTACATGATATTGGTTATAGCTGAAAAGCCGTCGCTTGGGCGCGACATTGCCGACGCCCTGCCCGGCGCAAAAACCGGCGGTGACAGGCGGTATATAAAAAAGGGCGATTATGTTATAACATGGGTTTTCGGACACATGCTGACGCTTAAAGAGCCGGAGGATTACGACAAGAAATACAAAAAGTGGTCGGCGGCGGAGCTGCCTATTTACTTCCCAAATTGGGGACAGAAAATAGGTCGGGACGTCGGCGGGGGAGCCGAGAGCAAGGCGGAGCGTGTCAGGCTTATAGGCAGGCTGCTTAAAGAGTCCGATTCTGTGATACACGCGGGCGATCCCGACGAGGAGGGACAGCTTTTAATAGACGAGCTGCTTAGGTGGTTCAGATATGATAAGCCCGTTATGCGTCTTGATACCGGCGATACAACACGGGGCGGTCTTATAAAGGCGCTCGGAAGAATGAAGGATAACGCGGATTGCGTAAATGAGGGCTGGAGCGCGTACGCGCGCTCGGTTGCGGATCTCATGGTGGGTGTTAATATGAGCCGCTTTTTCACGTGCTCAAACTCCGGCGCGCTCCTTACCGTAGGGCGCGTGCAAACCCCGACGCTGGGACTGGTGGTTGCGCGGGATATGCAAATTGAGGGGCATATAAAAACCGTGTACTATGATATTTATGTCGATCTCGATATAGAAACACCGGAGGGCATAAAGCGAGTGCGGGCAAAGTATCAGCCGAAAAAGAAGCCGAAAAACGGGGAGGCGGACGCGGCGCAGATAACAAACAGAGCCGACGCGGAGCGGATTTTGCGCTCGCTTATCGGCAAAAGGTATACCGTAGAAATCGAGCGAAAGACGGCAAGAGAGGATCCGCCGCTGCCGTTTAACCTCGTAAAGCTGCAAAGCTATTGTTCAAGCCATTTCGGCTACAACCCAAAGGAGGTTATGAACATAACGCAGTCGCTGCGCGAAAAGCACAAGGCCATAACCTATAATCGCTCCGATTGCCAATATCTTTCGGAGGAGCATTTTAAGGAAGCGCCAAAGACGATGGAGCGGGTTATAGCAAATATCGGCTACCGTCCGAGAGAGCTTGATATGAAGATACACTCGAAGTGCTTTAACGACAAGAACATAACGGCGCATTTTGCCATAATACCCACCAATAATTCGGTGGATATTAAAAAGCTAAGCGAAAAAGAGAGAAATGTGTATCTTGCGGTGTGTAAATATTACATGGCACAGTTTCTGCCGAAAGCGGTAAAGGAGAAATCAAAGCTTACGGCTTCGGCAGACGCGGAGCACAATCTTGCAGCGTACTCAACGAAGGTTATATCGTCGGGCTATCTCGCTATTTTTAAAGATATAAAACGCGAGGACGCGACAATACTTTCGGAGATTGCCGAGGGCGAATATCCCGCGTCGGGCGCCGACGGCGCGGCGGAGGAGAAGGAAACCAAACCGCCCGCGCGGTATACGAAGGCCACGCTTAACGAGGATATGACAAGGATTGCAAAATACGTGACCGACCCCGAAATAAAAAAACTGCTCGAGCTTAAGGACAGGGACAAAAAGGGTGAAAACGGCTCAATCGGAACCAGCGCGACGCGAAGCTCCATTATAGACGGGCTTGTTACAAAGGGTTATCTTGAAGAAAAGGGTAAAAAGCTTATTTCAACCGAGCTTGGCAGAGAGCTTTACCGCATCCTGCCCGACGAGATAAAAAAGGCGGATATGACCGCGCGGTGGTGGAGTATACAGGAGGATATACGCGCGGGAAAAGCGGGGTATGAGGCGCTTACAAATAACGTGCTTGAAACCATCGAAAGGATAATAAATAATACGTACCCGACAGTTGACCAAAACGTTATGGGAAATCAGACGCTTGCAAGGCACAGCGGCCGCGGCGGTAAACGGTTTGAGGTGCTCGGCAAATGCCCGCTGTGCGGCGGGAACGTGATGGAAGGGGTGAAGGGGTTCGGCTGCGTGAACAGGCGCGAACCGACGCGGTGCCGGTTCGTAATATGGAAAAAGCGCAGCAAGGGGCTTTTTAAAAAGCAGACATTTACAAAAACCATGATTAAGAAATGGCTTGCGGGGCAAAGCGTAACCTGCAAAAGACTGACGTCAAATGACGGGCGCGAGTTTACGGCGGATGTGACAATGCGCATAAATCCGGCCGGTCTTTACGGACCCGTGGAGTTCGATTTGCATTTTGGAAACGAAAAACCGAAGTCCGGCAAGGCCTCGCGTATGCCCGCGGATAACGTCCCGCCCGCGCCGCCGCAAAGGTTCGAGCCGCCGGAGGAGCTGCCGCCGGATTTTTGGGAGTAAAAATCAACAAAGAATAAACAAAATTTTTTCTGAAATATATGGACAATCACCGATTTTTGTGATACAATATTTACAAATATTTCTTTAGGGAGGGTGATTAATTATGAATTTAAGTATGCTTCATCCGGCCGACCAGCTGGTTATGTTCATGGAACGTATTTACGATTACGGTATGACCACCACATCGGGCGGCAATCTTTCAATACTCGATGATAACGGCGATATATGGATTACGCCGGGGTCGATCGACAAGGGGAGCTTAACAAGAAAGGATATGGTCTGCATCAAGCCGGACGGAACAATGGAGGGCATCCATAATCCGTCGAGCGAGTGGCCGTTCCACAAGCACATTTACGAGACAAGGCCGGATATCAAGGCTGTTTTGCACGCGCATCCGCCGGCGTTGGTAGCGTTCTCAATCGTAAGGAAGCTGCCGAACACGAGCATGATTCCGAACGTTAAGTTCCAGTGCGGCGAGATAGGACTTGCCGTATACGGACTGCCGGGCTCAAAGGATCTTGCCGATAAAATTTCGGCGGAGTTTGACAAGGACTTTAACACTGTGGTATTGGAAAACCACGGCGTAGTTATCGGCGCAAAGTCAATGTTTGAGGCGTTCAAGTCGTTTGAAACTCTTGATTTCAGCGCGAGAATTGAGATTGACGCGCATAATATAGGCAATATCGACAGCCTGACGCCGGAGCAGATCGACTGGTACAAATCGCGCCAGAACGTGGTTATGGACGAGTTTGTTTCAAACAATATTTCGAGCGAGGAAAAAGAAGTAAGAGCGGAAATGGTAAAGTTCATACGCCGCGCGTACAACCAGGGGCTGTTCACGGCTACGCAGGGCACATTCTCCAAAAAGCTCTCTGACGGAAGCTTTATCATTACCCCTACAGGCAAGGACAGAAAGTACATAGAGCCGGAGGATCTCGTAAAGATTAACGGTAGCTTTAAGGAGATGGGGAAAGCCCCGTCAAGAAGCGTGGAGCTGCACAAGGAGATTTATATGCAGCAGCCGCACGTCGATTCAATCATAATAGCGCATCCGCCGTGCATGATGGCGTTTGCCGTATCGGACGCCGTGCTCGATTCACGCACAATTCCGGAGAGCTATATTCTTATGCGGCATATCCCGAAGCTTGAATTCGGCGCAAACTACCTGAAACCTGCCGAGACAGCAGCCGTATTCAAGGAGAACACGCCTATCGCGCTTATAAAGAACGACTGCGCTATTGTTACGGGTCAGAGCCTGCTTAACGCGTTCGACCGTCTGGAGGTCGCGGAGTATTCGGCGCGGGCGATTATCGCCACGCGCGATTTGGGCGACGTTGTCGCGATAAACGACCGGGAGATCGAAGATATTGAGGTCGCGTTTAATCTGGCAAAATAAAACGCTATATTTTAAAACAGCAAAATCCGTTACGGGTTTTGCTGTTTTATTCATATGAGATTTGTGAAATATTTCGCGTATAATTATAGACAAAAACGATTGGGCGTGCTATAATAATTATGGTTGCACATAAATTAAAGCTCATGGAGGATTTCAGGTATGGGAAGCGGTCGCAAATACAAATATGACAGTCGGGATGAATATATAAGCCAACCGGCGAATAAGGGGAAACGGTACAAGCCGTGGAAGGCGTTTTTGATAATGGCGGGCTATTTCCTCGGAACCGAACTGCTGGTTTCGTTTGCCGTCGTAACGCCGCCCATGCTCAGAATTTTCCCGAATATTTTGCTTGTGAGCATAGCGTTATGTCTTTTGGCGCTTGCGGGATATGTGGCGCTTGTAATATTCGGATGTTATAAGCTTCTAAAAAAGATAGAACCGGAGGATTTCTCAAAAATCGCATATCCGGCATACGGAGTGGTAATAGCTATAAGCGCTCTGATACTGTTGGTAATAGGTATGGGCGGAACGCTTGTGAAATGGGGCTGGATAAGCGAGGACGTCGTTTCGGGATTTCAGCAGGTGATAGTATGGTGTTTCGCGCCCATGCGGCTGCTCAGGATGTTTTCGCTGGACAATATATATTCGATTGCGATATCGCATATTGTATGTCTCGGTGCGATAACCGTTACGCACACTCTAATTGAGAGAAAGAATGAGGAAATAGAGGGAAATATAAAAAGACACAGACGCGTCATAAAGCGTAAGCAAAACGTGGATGTAAGCTGTATGAGGCGCAGAAAAACCGGCAAGACGCGGGAACTTAAGCAGCCGCAGCGAAAACGCGCCAGGGCAAGGAACATCACGGGAATTATGAACCGGTCGGGCAAGCCCCGACGCCGCTCCAATCATGCCGGACGCGGCGGACTTACCAATACAATGCGCAAGCTTGAAAGAATAGGCAGGCGCAGGCATTAAACCGTAATTATTCGGGAAGGGCGGAGACGCTCTTCCCTTTTGATTTTTATAAATTTGCGAATATATTGTTAAAAAAGTCTCAAATTTATATTGAACAACACGGAAATTTGTGGTATAATAAAAAATAAGGATGAATTTGGAGTGAAACGGGCGCACTCCCGCGCCGTTATCCTTAGAAATTCATCAGGCAAATGTTATACAGGCTGTGCCTGTATAAGCGTTGAAAGGAGAAAGAATAATTATGAAGTATTCAGCAGAAGTTGAAAATATGTGTCCTTTGGCAAAGGGTACATATCACGGTCCGGCTCCTATTCCGCAGGAAGGAAAGTGGACGCAGGCTAAGGAAGTAAAGGACATCTCAGGTCTTACGCACGGTATAGGCTGGTGCGCTCCGCAGCAGGGCACATGTAAGCTTACGCTTAACGTTAAGGAGGGTATAATCCAGGAAGCGCTCGTTGAGACGGTCGGTTGTTCGGGAATGACACATTCGGCGGCTATGGCGGCTGAAATCCTTATCGGAAAGACAATTCTTGAAGCTCTTAACACAGACCTCGTATGCGACGCCATAAACACAGCCATGAGAGAGCTTTTCCTCCAGATTGTTTACGGTCGTACTCAGACCGCGTTCTCAGAGGACGGTCTTCCGATCGGCGCGGGGCTTGAGGATCTCGGCAAGGGGCTTCGCTCACAGGTTGGAACGACATACGCGACGCTTAAAAAGGGTCCGCGTTATCTCGAGCTTGCCGAGGGTTACATAACTAAGATTGCTGTTGATGAGAACGACACGATCATAGGCTACCGGTTCGTTCACCTCGGTAAGATGATGGAGAACATAGCTAAGGGTATGGATGCTAACGAGGCTCTTGAAAAGGCTTCCGGTCAGTACGGCAGAGTTGATGATGCTGTTAAGCTTCTCGACCCAAGACATGAATAATCAGAGGAGGTAACGTAAAATGGCATTATTCGAAAGTTATGAGAGAAGAATAGACCAGATTAACGCGGAGCTTGCCAAGCACGGCATCGAGTCGCTTGAAGCTGCCGAGGCGCTCTGCAAGAGCAAGGGTCTGGATGTATACAATATCGTAAAGGGAATACAGCCCATCTGCTTTGAAAACGCTTGCTGGGCATATATCGTAGGCGCTGCGATCGCTATCGCCGACGGCGTGACGACAGCGGCGGAGGCCGCCGAGAAGATTGGCGTAGGTCTCCAGTCATTCTGCATACCCGGTTCGGTTGCGGACGACCGCAAGGTGGGACTGGGCCACGGTAATCTCGGCGCTATGCTTCTGCGCGAGGAGACAAAGTGCTTCGCGTTCCTCGCGGGCCACGAGTCATTCGCCGCTGCGGAGGGCGCTATAGGTCTTGCAAGATCGGCTAACAAGGCGCGTAAGGAACCGCTAAGAGTTATCCTTAACGGCCTCGGCAAGGACGCTGCGAAGATTATTTCAAGAATTAACGGCTTCACATACTGCCGCACGCAGTTTGATTACTACACGGGCAAGGTTGAGGTTGTTGAGAGAATTCCGTATTCGACAGGCGAGAGATCAAAGGTTAACTGCTATGGCGCGGATGATGTTCGCGAAGGCGTTGCGATTATGCATCTTGAAGGCGTTGACGTTTCAATCACCGGTAACTCAACAAATCCGACACGTTTCCAGCATCCGGTTGCGGGTACATACAAGAAGGAGTGTATTGAGCAGGGCAAGAAGTACTTCTCGGTTGCGTCAGGCGGCGGTACGGGCCGTACGCTTCACCCCGACAACATGGCGGCAGGTCCGGCTTCATACGGCATGACCGATACAATGGGTCGTATGCATTCGGACGCGCAGTTCGCGGGTTCGTCATCGGTTCCGGCTCATGTTGAAATGATGGGGCTTATCGGCGCGGGCAATAACCCGATGGTCGGCATGACCGTTGCGGTAGCCGTTGCCGTTGAGGAAGCAATGAAGGGCTGATTTAACTTAGAATTCACAAAAACACAGAGTGTTTCGGCTTTGCCGAAACGCCCTGTGTTTTTATGCGTAACACACACATAGCGCACAAATGCGCCCAATGCGGTAAAAATCCTCATAATTCTTTGCACGGTTGGAATTATTTAACAGTGCCTAATAATACACCATAAAAAATAATATACGAATCTGTTTTCCACAGAACGCCGTTCATCAATAGTTGCACGCAGTTATGAATAAACGCGAGAGCTATACCTTTTATTGTGCTTTTCTTGTACATTTCGATTTCTCCCGATATCGCTTTTATGTATCATACTCATAAATCCATAGCTTACGTTCATTCTTTAAGTACAGACCGATAATAAAGTTATAAGACGGTTCTCTTTTCAATTCCGATGGTATGATGTGTGATTTTGTCTGCTTGTTATATAAACAATACCAACCATCGTAAGTTTTGGTGAATTGGTCGTTATATACTGTATTGAAAGGGAACAGCGAGTAAACCTCATCGTTTATAGGTTTCCAATTATCGTTTGTGTTGACGGCTTCATCAAGCTTTGCGACTTCTTTATCCGTAAGCTGATACATTTCCCATGTATCGCCGTCACCTTGAAATCCTCCGTGAGTATCCTCGTGAAGCTCTGCATGCCGTTTGGGAACATCGATCTGAAGCGCTTTCCCGTATTTATTGTAATTTGATATTTCCGATGTTATCCCGAGTCCCAGAATGAAAATTACTATAGTTACAAAAGCGCCTGTGATAAACATTGCAAAGGATTTAAAAATAAATTTTATTACCTTTTTACACAGTTGAAAAAATTTCATATCTATTCCTCCCGATACTCCAATATATCCGCGGGCTGACAATCAAGTATTCTGCATATTTGCTCAAGCGTTGAAAACCGCACCGCTTTTGCTTTGTTGTTTTTGAGTATCGACAAATTTGCCGGCGTGATTTCCATTTTTTCAGCCAGTTCCATAAGCCCGATTTTGCGCTTCGCCATCATTACGTCGAGATTTACTATTATAGGCATACTTTTACACCGTCCAATCGTTTTCTTCTTTGTACGCTACAGCTTGTTTGAACAAATCCTTCAGTACAAGACAGAACAGCGCACCCACGGAAAACGCTATAGCTATTACCACCGTTGCCCATGAGAACAGCAGAACGCATTTTACCGCATAAACTGCCACAATAACAGCGCAGGCGATTGCAATACGGCGCAGGCAGTCAGCGTTTTTCATAACAAACGGGTCGTTTTCAACAAGTGTCTTTAACATCCTCCGCATGTTGAACAGTATATACACCGAAGCCGCTCCCGAAATAAAAAGCATAACAGCGAATATAATACTTACGCGCGTATCGTAGCCGTAGAAAGCTCCGATAAACCTTGTCAAAAACGGCACCGCCGCCGTGCACAATATCCCGCCGAAAAACATTATGTCAATAATAAGCTTAGTCGCGCGGTTTATAAAACTGTTATTCATTATGTTGCGCCTCCTGTTTTATTAATTATATTGTAATACTATTATAGCATATAATTTTCCATATGTCAATAAAAATTTATCGAAAAACAATAAATATTAACTGCGCATAAGCGGAGGCAGGCCGGTTATTGCGGCAAGCAGGTCGGATATTGTACCGGCCTTTTTTATTTTTTTAAATATTTTCTTTTCATTCGGGTAGTTCCATATCATATATGCCCAGACCTCTTTGAGTTTATGAAGGGTAAAGGTTTCAGATTGCAGCTTTTTGTAATAGTTAGCGGATAGCAGCTCGGAAAAGTCTATAAGCTCATCCCTTGTGAGCGGGGCGCCGCCTTTTATTTCCCGAAACAGCGCCGGATTTGCGATAGCGCCGCGGCCGAGCATCACACTGTTAAGCTGCGGAAAACGAGCTGATACATTCTCATAGTCCGCTGTGTTAAAAATATTTCCGTTATAGCATATTTTATTGACCGACGATTTATATGCTCTTTCAAAGACAGCCGTATCCGGAACGCCGTTATAAAAGTCCTCGCGCGAGCGCGGATGCAGGATTAGCAGCGACATGGGGTATTTGTTATATATGCGCATAAGCTCGTCTATTTCCGAACCGTCCGTATATCCGCTGCGGGTTTTGACCGAAATTTTAATATCCGATTTTGAAAAGACCTCATACAGAAATCTATCAAGCTTTACGGTGTCTTTTAGCAGACCTGCGCCGCGCCCCTTTTTTACCGCCATTGCATACGGGCAGCCGATATTTATATTTACCTCGTCATAGCCCAGTTCCTTTATTTTTCGCACAAAATTCAGAAAAGGCTCGGCGTCCTTAGCAAGGACCTGAACCGTGAGTTTATGCGTCTTGTTGTTTTTAGGAAGCACGTCCTTAAGGTGCTTTGCCGAGATTTTTTCGTCATCGGAGGGATATATAAACGGGGCATAGTACGCGTCGCAGCCGTCAAACAGCTGCGCGTGCGTGTTTCTGTATATATATGATGTAATCCCTTCGAGCGGCGCAAAATATAGTTCCATAGCTCCTCCAACATTTTTTGTTCTATTATAGCATATTTACAAACCAAATGCAACATATGATACGCGGCTTTTAAATGCTTTAAAAATCTGTAAGGCTACGCATGATTTGTTCACTTATAAAAATCGTGAAATTCAAAAGAAAAAGATATTGCATTATGGATAAAGTCATGGTACAATAGAGAAGCGCAAACGGCTTGCGGATTTTACTGTTTATCGTGAAGGGATGAATATATACATGAGGCTTATAGGAGATAGAAGGTTTTACGGCATGACAATGCGTATTGCCATACCGATTATTATACAGAACGGAATAACAAATCTTGTCGGGATGCTCGATAATATCATGGTGGGGCAGACGGGCACGGAGCAGATGACGGGCGTCGCTATAGTAAACCAGCTTATGTTCGTGTTTAATATTGTTATCTTCGGAATAATTTCCGGAGCGGGAATTTTCGGCGCGCAGTATTACGGTAAGGGCGACAATGAGGGAGTAAGGAACACGTTCAGATTTAAGATCGTTTCCTGCTTTATCATTATGACCGCCGGAATTGTATTGTTTTTAAAATCCGGAATTGGCTTGATTTCTATTTATCTGCACGAGGGCGGCAGCGCGGGCGATACCGCGGCGGCTTTGGAGTACGGACTTACATATATAAAGATAATGGTAATAGGCATGGTTCCTTTTACCGCCGCCCAGGTGTATTCAAGCACGCTTCGCGAAACGGGCGAGACCGTCATGCCCATGGCGGCGGGCGTGTGCGCGGTGGCGGTAAACACGGTGCTTAATTACATACTTATTTTCGGAAAATTCGGCGCTCCGGCACTGGGAGTGGGCGGCGCGGCTATTGCGACCGTGATATCGCGTTTTTGCGAGTGCGCGCTTATAATAGCATGGACGCATATAAAAAGGGCTAAATACGGATTTATACGCGGCGTTTATAAAACAATAAAAATCCCCGCGCGGCTTGTTAAGGGGATTATCATAAAAGGCTCGCCGATTATGGTAAATGAAGCGCTGTGGTCCATGGGCATGGCGGTTATGATGCAATGCTATTCCGTAAGAGGTCTGGACGTGGTTGCGGCTATGAACATATCGACCACGGTGTCAAATGTGTTTAACGTGATATTTATCGCTATGGGAAGCGCTATCGCTATCATAATCGGTCAGCTTCTCGGCGCGGGGAAGATGGAACAGGCCAAAGACAGCGCGGCAAAGCTGATTTTCTTCTCCGTTGTTTGCAGCGCAGTGACGGGCGCTGTCATGCTCGCTCTTTCGCCGTTGTTCCCGAAAATATACAACACAACGGAAGATGTGCGCGCTCTGGCGGTTAAGTTTATAATCGTAGCGGCAATATTCATGCCCGCGTATTCTTTTACGAACTCATCGTATTTTACGATACGTTCGGGCGGAAAAACGATTGTGACATTCCTATTTGACAGCGTGTTCGTATGGGCGGTAAGCATACCGCTCGCGATGTGTCTCACGAGACTTACGGTGTGGAATATTGTTATTGTATACTTCATATGCCAGTCGGCGGAGATTATAAAGTGCGTCATAGGCTTTATACTTGTGAAAAGGGGAGTATGGCTTACAAATATCACGATAAGCAGCTCATAAATTTTTATAAATTGGGAGGTCAACCGAAAATGCTTGATAATCATTTAAAAGCAATAACGCGTCCTAAGGCGCTTACGGAAAATACAGTTATTTATGATGATATTCGGATTACTGTGCTTTCAAACAGACTGTTCAGAGTCGAAAAGGGAGAATTCTGTGATGAGGCAACACAGACGGTTTGGTTTCGTGATATGGATTCCCGAGAATTTTCGTCAGTGAAAGAAAAGGACGCTATAACCGTGAGGACTCCCGACTGTAAACTGTTGATTAAGCCCGACCTGTCGGGGTATGTTTGTTTTGGTCAAAAAAAAGTGCCGCTTGAAAATGACGGCAATCTTTTGGGTACATACCGTACACTGGACGGCTTCGACGGTCCCATGTATAGGGCGAATAATAATGAACGTTCGCAAGTATTTGAAATTCAGCTTGAAAACGGCGTCTGCTCACGAAAAGGAGTGGCTGTGTACGACGATTCCGCAAGTCTTATTCTGCACGTGGATGGGACTTTGTCGCCGCGTGCGGTAAAATCACGGGACATCTATATTTTTGCTTACGGTCATGACTATAGAAGCGCGATAAAAGCGCTCTATATGATTACGGGTTCGCCGCCCATTATACCGCGGTATGCTCTCGGCAATTGGTGGAGCCGCTATCATGCATATACAGAAAAGCAGTATCTTGATTTGTTGGACCGATTTATAGAGCGCGATATTCCGCTGACGGTTGCGACGGTTGATATGGATTGGCATTGGTCAACGACCCTTGACGCGAAAAAACATATCACAGAGTCCGGAAGAAACGACGAATGGCACGGCGGCGCGGATGGATGGACGGGGTATAGTTGGAACACAGACCTGTTTCCTGATTATAAATCATTTTTGAAAGCGGTCAAGAACAGGAATATGAAAATCACGCTAAATCTTCATCCGGCTCTTGGTGTACGGTGGTTTGAGGATATGTATACCGAGATGTGTAGTGAGATGGGAGTTGATCCCGACTCGGAGGAACAGATTAAATTCAATATTTCCGAAGAAAGATTTATTAACGCATATTTTAAGGTGCTGCATAAGCCTTACGAGCGGGACGGCGTGGATTTTTGGTGGATAGACTGGCAGCAGGGCACGGACAGCGGCCTTGACGGGCTTGATCCGCTCTGGGCGCTCAACCATTATCATACGCTTGATATTGCAAAGGAGAAGGAACCGTTGATTTTGTCGCGGTATTGCGGCATAGGTTCACACCGCTATCCGCTTGGCTTTTCGGGCGATACATATGTTACATGGGAAACGCTTAGATACATGCCGTATTTCACATCGACTGCTTCAAACGCGGGTTATACATGGTGGAGTCACGACATAGGCGGGCATCAGAATGGCGCGAAGGATGATGAGCTTTACGTTCGTTTTTTGCAGTTCGGCGTCTTTAGCCCGATAAACAGGCTGCATTCCACCTGTTCTGACGTGTTCTCAAAAGAACCGATGTTTTATATGGGCGGTACGGGTAAAATAGCGGAGGAGTATTTGAGACTGAGACACCGTATGATACCGCTGCTCTATTCAGCTTCTGTTGAAACCTCAGAAAACGGCAGGGCAATGATAGAACCGATGTATTATGAATACCCCGATAAATCCGAAGCCTATAGCTGTCCGAAGCAGTATATGTTTGCGGGGCATATGATTGTCGCGCCGATTGCCGAAAAAACAAACACATCGGGAATGGCGGGAGTTACGGTGTGGCTGCCAGGCGGGCGATGGACGGATATTTTTACCGGAGATGAATACAAGGGCGGACGCAGGATAAAGATGCTGCGCTGGCTTGATAGTATACCGGTTCTTGCAAGAGCCGGAGCGATTATTCCGCTTGATGGGGCAAAGACGGGTAACAGCATTGATCTTCCAAAGCGGCTTGATGTGCTGATATTTAACGGCAGCGGCGCGTATACTCTGCATGAGGATATTGAAAGAGCCCGTTTTGATACGAGGTTTATAAGCGATTGCGGTGACGGAATACAGCGGATAACCGTAAATGCTGCCGTTTCAAGAACGGTGAGACTTGAATTCCGTAATATTCCAAGCGGCGAGGTCAGTGTAAGACGCAATGGCCGAAAAACGGGGTTCAAGGTCGTGAACACGGATTTTCTCAAAGTGGAATTTGGCGTTAAAGCGGGCTTTGAATACACTGTTGAGGCGCGTTATATTTCCGATTATCATCAGGAATTTATTGAACGTGTCAAATATAATCTTACAAGATTTGAAATTGAAAACGACATTAAAAACAGACTGTATGAATTACTGTGTGCCGCGCCGCCCGAAAAAGTAAGAGATATAATAGTGGCAGCGGATATTCCCAAAAGGTACAAAGAGAGACTTATGGAGAGTTTGACTTAAAAATAATCATTTACAAAACGAATTTAATGTTATATAATCATTCATATATTTCTAATTTGCATAGCGGCGGCGTTAAAGCTGCTGCCGCGGACTTATGATACAAGGAGTAAGAATATGGAAAAATATCAAAATGAAACGCTTCCTATGGAGGAAAGAATTGAGGATTTAATATCGCGTTTGAGTGTAAAGGAGAAAGCGGCACAGCTTTTGCATAGGGCGGAGGGGATAGAACGCCTCGGCATACATCCGTATAACTGGTGGAACGAAACCCTGCATGGCGTGGCAAGAGCGGGCACCGCTACAGTGTTTCCGCAGTGCATAGGCCTCGGCGCGACATTTAACACCGAGCTGGTTCGCAGGGTGGCGGACATATGCTCTACGGAGGGCAGAAGCAAGTATAATCAGAGCCGTAAATACGGAGATTATGACATATACAAGGGGCTTACATACTGGACGCCGAACGTTAATATTTTCCGCGATCCGCGTTGGGGCAGAGGTCACGAAACCTACGGCGAGGACCCGTATCTGACCTCGCGCATGGGGTTGGCGTTTGTGGACGGGCTTCAAGGGCACGGCAGGCATTTAAAGAGCGCGGCGTGCGCGAAGCATTTTGCCGTCCATTCCGGACCGGAGGCGCTGCGGCATGAATTTAACGCGGATGTGAGCGAGAAGGATTTGCGGGAGACATATCTTCCGGCGTTTCGGGCGCTCGTGAAGGAGGGGAACGTCGAAGCCGTTATGGGCGCGTACAATCGCACAAACGGCGAGCCGTGCTGCGGTTCAAAGACGCTTTTAAAGGATATATTAAGGGACGAATGGGGCTTTGGCGGCCATGTCGTTTCGGACTGCTGGGCAATTCGCGACATACACGAGTCGCACCGCGTCACAAAAACACCGGAGGAGTCGGCGGCGCTGGCGCTTAAGAACGGCTGTGACCTGAACTGCGGCTGCACATACGAGCATCTTATGAAAGCGTACCAAAAGGGCATGATAACGGAGGCTGATATAGACGCGGCTCTGCGTCGGCTGCTCCGTACCCGGTTTAAGCTCGGTATGTTCGACAAGAGCACGGAATACGACGATATACCGTACAGCGTTACGGCGTGCGGCGAGCACAGAAAAGTCGCAGTCGAGGCAGCGCGGCAGAGTATGGTTTTGCTCAAAAACAACGGTATACTTCCGCTTAAGAACCCAACGGGAACAATCGGCGTAATCGGGCCTAACGCCGCGAGCCGCGAAGCGCTCTTAGGCAATTATAACGGCACGCCGAAAAAGTTTGTAACCGTGCTTGACGGCATAGAGGCGGAAGCGGAAAAACACGGCATGAATGTGCTATACAGTGTGGGATGTCATTTGTGGCGAAATAAAATGAGCTCGCTCGCGGAGAACTTTGACTTTGACAGCGAGGCTATGGCTGTGGCGGATAATTCGGATATAATCGTGCTGTGCATGGGACTTGACGCCACGATAGAGGGCGAGCAGGGCGACGCGGGAAACGAGTTCGGCTCCGGCGACAAACACGATTTGCAATATCCGAAAATCCAGCGCAGGATTATAGAAAAGGTCACCGCTGCGGGCAAGCCCGTAATATTTGTTTCGATGACCGGAAGCGCCATGGATATGCGGTTTGCGGACGAGCATTGCGACGCGGTTATACAGGCGTGGTATCCGGGCGGCGAGGGCGGCACGGCTGTTGCCGAGCTTATATTTGGTGAATTTTCCCCGTCTGGAAAGCTGCCGGTGACATTCTACCGCAAAAGCGAGGATTTACCTGATTTTGAAGATTATTCTATGAAGAACAGAACATACAGATATATCGAGAGCGAGCCTATGTATCCGTTCGGCTACGGTCTGTCATATACTCATTTTGAATATGAGGGCGGCGGCGATGTGGAGTACGGCGAAATCATGGAAATTCCCGTAACGATAAGAAACACGGGCGACTATGACGGCTATGAAAAGGCGCAGCTCTACGCGGAGCCTATAAACTGCCGCTTTACACATCCGAAATGGGAGCTTAAATCATATGAGGCTGTATATCTTAAAAGCGGAGAGGAAAAGACTGTAAGGCTAAAACTCAGAAAGCAGGATTTGATGCTTATTGACGACGACGGCAAAGAATACGAGCACAAGGGCGGATTTAGGCTGCATGTAAGCGGCGGTCAGCCCGACGGCAGAACCGTCAGGCTCACGGGCGCGAAACCGGTGGTATATAATCTTAAAACGGATTAAGCCCGACAAAGCAACCGACACAAAAACCCCGAAAGCCGCAAGGCTACGGGGTTTTTCGTAATTCTGTATAAAAATTTATCTCTTACTGAACTGCGGTGCGCGACGTGCGGCTTTAAGACCGTACTTCTTTCTTTCCTTCATACGTGAGTCACGCGTTAGGAAGCCCGCAGCCTTAAGATCCGCGCGGTACGCTTCCGAGTCAACCTCAAGAAGCGCTCTCGATATACCGTGGCGGATAGCGCCGGCCTGACCTGTGAAGCCGCCGCCCTCTACCTTTACGAGAACATCGAACTTATCGATTGTCTTTGTGAGATTTAACGGCTGACGAACAATGAGCTTGAGAGTTTCAAGACCGAAATAATCGTCAATTGTTCTGCCGTTTATTGTAATCTTACCGTTGCCCGGAATCAAGCGAACTCTTGCAACGGATGACTTTCTTCTACCTGTACCATAATACTGTACGTTTGCCATTATTAAAATCCTCCTTATGTTGCTTATTTGATTTCCTGAGTCCACGCAACCGGCTTCTGCGCCTCGTTGTTGTGCTCTGCGCCCGCGTATACCTTTAATCTTGTTGCTGCCTTTCTTCCGATCGTGGTGTTCGGAAGCATACCGTTTACGGCGTAAATCATAGCCTGTTCCGGCTTTTCCGCCATAAGCTTGTCGTAGTGTATCTCCTTGATACCGCCTACCCAGCCTGTGTGGTAGTAGCGGATTTTCTTCGCAAGCTTATTGCCCGTAAGAACCGCCTTTGCGGCATTGATAACGATTACGTAGTCGCCGCAGTCAACATTCGGCGTGTATGTCGGCAGGTGCTTGCCTCTTAAAATGCTTGCGCATGTTGCGGCAACTCTGCCAAGCGGCTTGCCCGCAGCGTCGATGATATACCATTTTCTGTCAACTTCCGCCGGCTTCTGCAAATAACTTGAATTTGGCTTCATGTTTGTGTTTCCTCCATTTGAATTTAATTGGTTGTCACTGTTCATCTGTTTCGCCGGGTTAAAGCATACCGCACGGTAATCGCTGCGAAGCTGAACAGTTATTTATCTAATCAACGCTGACTATTTTACTATGTTTTAACGGGTTTGTCAATACTTTTTCTGAAAAAAATTAAAAAGCGGCAAGGTTTCTCCCATATTCTTTAATTTTCTTTAATTTTCTTAATTTTACTCATTCGCTATTTTAAAATAAAAGCGGGAAAATCCTTTGATTTTCCCGCCCAAACCGCTTATCGCACCGTCCGTATTCCGGTAAGCTCAATATGGGTTGAGATATATTCTTCCTTTGCGTCAAAGGTATTGGCATAGTCGGTAGAGAGATATTTCTTGTTGTCGTCCGCGAATACGGTTACGCAGTTTGCCGCCTCTCCGTATTTTAAAAGCGACATAACCGAACCGATAAAGTTCGCGCCCGAAGAAATACCGACGCCCACACCAAGCTCACGGGCGAGCTTCTGAGCCATGATGATTGAGTCAATATCGTCAACCGATACAACATCGTCAAGCTCGTCGAGCTTGCATATTGACGGAATGAATTCATCCGAAATTCCGGCGATTTTGTGATTGCCCGTCTTATAGCCGGTAGAGAGGGTGGGGGAGTTAACCGGTTCAAGCGGACGCGCTATACATTTCGGATTTACAGTCTTAAACGCCTTTGAAAGTCCCATTATAGTGCCGCCTGTTCCCACACCCGCGACAACTATGTCAGGAGTCGCGTTAAACTCATCAAGCTGTCTCAGCGTTTCGACGCCCGTATCCTCGATGTGCGCGAGCACGTTGTCATAATTGGAAAACTGACCGGGGAGGAACACGCCGTCACGGTTAGAGAGCTCCTCCGATTTTGCAATCGAGCCGAGAAAGCCGCCTTCCTCGCGCGATACGAGCCGTACCTCCGCGCCGAAGCTGTTCATTATCTTTATCCTCTCCCGGCTCATCCAGTCCGGCATATATACCACCATGGGATGGCGGAGATATGCCGCCATTGCCGAGAATGCAATTCCGGTATTGCCCGACGTTGCTTCTACAATAGTATCGCCCGGTTTTATGGCTCCGGTTTTATATGCTTTCTTTAATATGTAGAAAGCCACCCGATCCTTTATTGAGCCGCTAAGATTAAAATATTCCGCCTTTGCGTATATTTTCATATCCCTGCCCTTGTATCTGAAGTTAATTTCCATAAGCGGAGTGTTGGAAATCATCTGTTTTATTCCGTTAAAAATATTTTCCATAGCCGCATACAGCCTCCTGTTTTCGTGTTTGCCCATCCCGCCAAAGAACCGCGCGCAAGATTTCGGTAATCAAATTAAAAACGCATTATAACGCGCGATGATAAATCATATAGCCGGACAGCGACGTTTTTATACATCTAATCTATTGTACTCCAAATCCACGGATTAGTCAACTATTTTTCCAAACATTATTCCGTTTTCCGCGTTTTTAAGACAAACCTTATGAAACTCGCCGCTTATATCCCGCTCAGACAGAGCGTGCACGGTGATATAGTTCGCTGTTTTGCCCTCGTACGTTCCGTCCGCCGCCGCTGTCTCAAACAGAACATCCATAGTCCTGCCTACGTGCCGGTTCATAAAAGCCGCCTTTGATTTGCCGGTAAGCTCGATAACAGTCTTTGAGCGCGCCTCCTTTACCTCGGGCGGGCACTGGCCGGGGCGTTTTGCCGCGGGTGTACCTCGCCTTTGCGAATACTGGAACACATGCGCGTCAGCAAACTGTATTTCCTCTATAAATTCAACAGTACGGTTAAATTCCTCGTCAGTTTCCCCCGCAAAGCCCGTCATAATATCGGTGGTTACGGCGCAGTCGGGGAAATGTCGGCGAAGCCCATCGACAACGGCCTTAAACTGCGCTGTGGTGTAATGGCGGTTCATGCGGCGAAGAGTTTCGTCACAGCCGGATTGAAGTGAAATATGGAAATGCGGGCAGAGCTTTTTGCAGTCCTTTATGTTATAGACGAATTCGGCATTGAGAGTCATCGGCTCAATGGAGGAAAGACGCACGCGGACGATACCATCCACCTTGTCGATGCTTTTAAGAAGCGCGGCAAGCGATGTAGAGCCGAGATCCGTTCCGTACGCGGCCGCGTGTATGCCTGTTAGTATTACTTCCTTATAGCCCGCTTCGGCCAGCGCTTTCACTTCTTTAATAATATCCTCCTCGCGGCGGCTGCGCACCGGCCCGCGCGCGTAGGGAATGATGCAGTATGAGCAGAACTGGGAGCAGCCGTCCTGTATTTTTATGTACGCGCGAGTATGGTCCATACAGCGGCGCACGGTCAAATCTTCAAACTCATGGTTGTCCATAACGTCCGTGACGGCATTGAGCTTATCGCCCTTATGAAGCGTCGGCAAAATACGCGCGACGGATTTTTTATCCTTTGTGCCCAGCACCAAATTTACTCCGTCAATATTGAGCACCTCGTCCGGCGCGGTCTGCGAATAACATCCCATAACCGCGATGAGCGCATCGGGATTGGTCTTTTTCGCGCGGCGTATCATCTGCCGTGATTTGCGGTCGCTCATAGATGTTACGGAGCATGTATTAATAATGTAGTAATCCGCCTTGTCCGAAAAAGGCACAACCCTATAGCCGTTATCGGCGAATAACTCCGACACAGCCTCAGTTTCGTATTGGTTTACTTTGCAGCCGAGAGTGCAAAAAGCTACAGTATTCATAATTTCCTCCAAAAAACATATCCTTTTGTTAGTATTATTATATAAAAATAAAAATAAAAATGCAATAGGTCTTGACAAATAAAAAAAAAGATTGTATTATATGGGCATAGTCGGCAAACGGCTTATAGCAAATTGGGTCAAATCTAACAAGGCCCATAGTAAAAGTTAAGAGGAGGAAATTTTATTATGACAACATTTAACATGCTCTTAGGTTCAATCAATGATGTTAAGGATTTTGTTAACACGGTTAGCAAGTATGACTTCGACGTGGATCTTACATCAGGCAGATACGTAGTAGATGCAAAGTCAATCATGGGTATATTCAGCCTCGATTTATCAAAGCCGATTAAGGTTGAGGTACATACTGATGACGCTTCGGCATTCATGGCAGAGATTAAGTCATTCATCGTTGACTAATTTGATGAATTCTATATAAGTTAAGTAACTGAAAAATCCGTTCGGTCGAACGGATTTTTTTGTTTTTCAGTTGTTCATTATGAGCGGGAGAGGCTCAAGGAAGATAATATCGTCTCTTTCGGCGGCGTCGCCTTCGGCGAGAACGGCTTCCTTTGCCGCTATTATGCCGCCCGCCGCCTCGCAGAGCTTTTCGAGCGCTATTAGCGACTCGCCCGTGCTTATTACGTCGTCAACAAGCAGTATGCGCTTACCCTTGATCATTTCCGCCTTCTCCGATGAAATATGAAGCTTCTGTTCGCCCTTTGTGGTTATCGATTGGACAGTTACAGAAATCGGTTCGGACATGTACAGTTTAATCTTCTTTCTCGCAACCACATACGGCTTGCCGCTCTGACGGGACATCTCGTACGCGAGCGGGATTCCTTTTGCCTCGGCGGTGAGGATTATATCGAAGTCCGGACTTTTTTTAAGCAGCTCGCCGGCCGCAGCGACGGTAAGCTCCGTATCGCCGAACATTACAAATCCGGCAATGCTAACATTGTCGTTTAGCGGGCAAACGGGCAGGCTGCGCGTAAGTCCGGCAATCTGCATTGTATATACATTGTTCATCTTTGGACACTCCTTATGTAAATATTTCAGTATTAATATTATATAATTTCAGGTTAAAAAAGTCAATAGATATATGAAAAGATTTGTTTAGTCCGCAAACGTTACCGTTTACCGCTTGACAAGTAATCGGATTTTTAATATAATGTATAAGTAGAAATTTTGTGTTTTTGGAGTATGGCAATGGTATTACTTAACGCGAGTAATCTTAAAAAAACATTTCTTGACCAAACGTTGTTTGAAGGGGTATCCTTTAACGTGGCAGAGGGGGACAAGATAGGATTTGTCGGTGTTAACGGCGCGGGCAAATCTACGCTTTTTAAGATTATCAACGGGGCGATGGAATATGACAGCGGCGAACTGTATAGAAACAAGCTGACGAAAATCGGATATTTGGATCAGTATACATGTATCGAATCGGAAAATTCGATTATGGACGAGATGCTCGACGCGTTCGGCGAGATTATATCCATTGAAAAAGAGCTTGAAGATATAAGATTTGACATAGAGAATAAACGCGGAAATATAGATGAACTGGTGTCACGTCAGACGGCGTTACAGGAGAGGTTCGAAAAGCTTGACGGCTATCAGTACAGAAGCCGTATTCGCTCGGCATTGACAGGGCTCGGATTTAACGAGAGCGATTTTAACAGACGCGTGGACGAGCTTTCGGGAGGTCAAAAGACAAGGGTGTCGCTGGGCAGACTTCTGCTGTCTGACGCCAATTTGCTCCTGCTGGACGAACCTACAAATCACTTGGATATCGAATCCGTGGAGTGGCTGGAAGGATTTTTGCAGAGTTGGCAGGGCACGTTTATTATCATATCGCATGACAGGTATTTTCTCGATAAGGTCACAAACCGAACATTTGAAATGGAATGTGGCAGGCTTCGCGCGTATACCGGAGGGTACAGCGAATATGTAAAGCAGCGCGAGGTGGAGCGAAAAACGGAGGAACGAAATTACGCCAACACCATGCGCGAGATTGAGCGGCTTGAGAGCATAGTAGAGCAGCAAAAACGTTGGAACAGGGAGAGGAATATAAAGACCGCCGAGAGCAAGCAAAAGGTTATTGACAGGCTTGAAAACACGCTTGTTGTTCCGCAAAGCGAGCAGGCGGATATACATTTTGCGTTTAAGTCGCTGCCGGGCGGCGGAAACGATGTGCTCATCACCGAAGACCTCGGTATGAAGTTTGACGAAAAACGCGTGTTTAAGGACTGCAATGCGCATATAACAAAGGGTGAAAAGGTATTTCTTTTAGGAGCAAACGGCTGCGGAAAGACCACCTTTATTAAAAATATACTGGGAATGTATGAGCCGACGGAGGGCACGGTAAAAATCGGAGCGAATATAACAATAGGATATTATGACCAGATTCAGGAAAATCTTGATATGGAAAAGACTGTGTTCGACGAGGTGCATGACGCGTATCCGAAAATGACGCAGACCGAAATACGAAACGCTTTAGCTGTGTTCCTTTTTAGGGGCGAGGATGTGTTTAAGGAAATAAAAAAGCTTTCGGGCGGAGAACGGGCGAGAGTGGAGCTTGTAAAGCTAATGCTCCGGCCGGTGAATTTCCTGATTATGGACGAGCCTACAAACCATTTGGATATTGACTCGCGGGAAGCGCTTGAAAGCGCGTTATCCGACTATGACGGAACCATATTGATGGTATCGCATGACCGCTATTTTATAAACAAGCTTGCGGACCGCGTGCTGCATATGACAGAGAGCGGGTTAAGAAGCTATATAGGCGGATACGATGATTATATTGAAGCGAAAGCAAGACAGAAGCTTGAAGCGGCGGAGGCGGCGCCTTTAGAGGAGAAACCGAAAAATCTTGACTACCGGGCACAGAAGCAGTTCCAGGCTCAGAAACGGAGAACCGTTAATCGTTTTAAAAAGGTCGAGTCGCTTATTGAAGACATTGAGGCGGAGATAGAGGCGTTGAGCGCAGATATGACAAAGCCGGAATACGCGGCTGATTTTACGAAGCTTGCGGAGCTTTCACAGATGGCTGACGATAAAAATGCGGAGCTTGAAACGCTTATGGAGGAGTGGGAAGCTTTGCAGACGGAAATAGAAGAAAAGGGATATGAAGTATGAGAGCGGTAATTCAGAGAGTAAAAAAGGCTAGCGTCGAAATTGACGGCCGTATAAACGGTGAAATAGGACGGGGACTGCTGGTGTTTTTAGGCGTGGGCGAGCATGATACCGATGCGGATCTTGCATATATAGAGCGAAAAACGGCGGGGTTGCGCATTTTCAGCGATGCCGAAGATAAAATGAACCTTAGCGTGACGGATATCGGCGGCAGTATTCTTGTAATATCACAGTTCACTCTTTACGGAGACGCCCGCAAGGGGAACAGGCCGAGCTTTACATCGTCGATGGAGCCGGTTAAGGCAAAAGAAATATATGAGCGGTTCATCTCCGATATGCGCGCGCGGGGAATTAATACGGAACACGGAGAATTTGGCGCGGATATGCAGGTGAAGCTGATAAATGACGGGCCTGTTACGATATTGCTTGACAGCACGAAGATTTTATAGCGTGGCAATGGGCGCAAGGCGGGATATTTGTGTTGCATTTTTTGCTAATTTATGATAGAATATGCATATATATTTTCAGCGGAGGATGAAAAATGGATAATGAGTTAGTAATTGTTCTTGATTTTGGGGGTCAGTACAACCAGCTGATTGCAAGACGCGTTCGCGAGAATAACGTGTATTGTGAGGTTGTGCCATATAAAAAAGGGCTTGAGGAGATAAAGGCCATGAACCCGGTAGGAATCATATTTACAGGAGGCCCGAACAGCGTCTATGATTTGGCCTCGCCGCATTATGACCCTGCCATATTCGAAATCGGAGTGCCGATTTTAGGGATATGCTACGGTTCGCAGCTTATAGCCTATTCCATGGGCGGACACGTCGCTACCGCTCCTGTGAGCGAATACGGAAAAACCGAGATTGAAACGTCACAAAGCCTGTTGTTTGAGGGCGTAGATACGAACACGGTTGTATGGATGAGCCATACAGATTATGTTGACAAGCTGCCGGAAGGCTTTAAAGTAACCGCGCGCTCGCAAGCATGCCCGTGCGCGGCGTTCGAAAATGCGGAAAAGAAGATATACGCCACTCAGTTCCATCCGGAGGTAAATCATTCCGTGCAGGGCCAGACTATGCTCCGTAACTTCCTTTATAAGGTGTGCAAGTGCAAGGGCGACTGGATAATGAGCGATTATGCAAAGAAAGCGGTTGCGGCGCTGAGAGAAAAGATTGGAGATAAAAAGGTGCTTTGTGCGCTCTCCGGCGGTGTTGACAGCTCGGTTGCTGCGGTTATGATACATAAAGCCGTGGGCGACCGGCTAACATGCGTGTTTGTGGATAACGGACTTCTCCGCAAGAACGAGGGCGACGAGGTCGAGGGGCTTTTCAGACAGCAGTATGATATAAACCTTGTTCGGGCAAACGCTCAGGACAGATTTTTGGGAAAGCTTGCGGGTGTCACGGAACCGGAGAAAAAGAGAAAAATCATAGGGGAAGAATTTATCAGAGTATTCGAGGCGGAAGCCAAAAAAATCGGCAAGGTGGACTTCCTCGTTCAGGGCACGATTTATCCGGATGTTATAGAATCGGGCGCGGGTGACGCGGCTGTTATAAAGAGCCATCACAATGTGGGAGGACTTCCGGAGCACGTCGATTTCAAGGAAATAATAGAGCCGCTGCGCGACCTGTTTAAAGATGAGGTACGCCAACTCGGCATAGAGCTGGGACTTCCCGAAAAATTTGTATGGCGCCAGCCCTTCCCCGGACCGGGACTTGCCGTAAGAGTAATAGGAGAAATCACGAAGGACAAGCTTGAAATCCTAAGAGACGCGGATGCAATCTTCCGCGAGGAGGTGGCAAATGCGGGGCTTGAGCGAGACATAAACCAGTATTTTGCAGTCATTACCGATATGCGCAGCGTAGGGGTTATGGGCGATTTCAGAACCTATGACTACACTCTTGCATTAAGGGCGGTGACGACCACCGATTTCATGACTGCCGACTGGGCAAGAATTCCGTTTGACGTCCTTGAAAAAACCTCAAACAGAATTGTTAATGAAGTAAAGCACGTAAACCGATTAGTCTACGACATAACCAGCAAACCACCCGCGACTATTGAGTGGGAATAAGTTGAGTTGTTAAGGGGCAAAGCGATTTTTAAAAAAAATTGTGTCTCAAGCAAAAAAGAATAGACCTTAGAAGCAAACAACTTC
>CANRAG010000002.1 GCA_947628515.1 uncultured Clostridia bacterium
GTTGCTGCTGTTTCCGCTTTGCGCCATATACGCGGCTTCCTTGTACCAGAGTACATTGTCCGTTTCCGCGCCCTTATAGTCATTGTCGTATATATAGCTTACATTTTGAGTTGAAACGTCAACCAACGCGGGATCTACTCCGTACGGTGCGCCCTGCGGCTTCAATACGCCTTTGCCCATGCCTAAGCCAGATTTCGCGCCTGTGATCCAGTCGGCAACGAGCGGCACATTTTTGTATGCCGTTTTTGCGGTCTTATATATTTCATCCGATACGATTTCGTCGCTCGAATTAACGATATACGCCTTAACCGATACCGCTCCGCCGCAATCGTCAAGCTTTGCCGCCGCCTCGCTTACGCCCTCCGGCAGTGTGTCAAGCGCGGTTTTGCTCGATTGTATCGCAATTCCGTTATTGTCTGTCGCCTTTACCACGAGATTATATCCCGCTCCCGCGTCGGCGGATTTGTCTATAATAACTCCGTCAACGCCGCGCGCGGTTTCCATATCGGGCGCGCAGTTTTTAAGGAACACTCCGCCTATAGTATACGGCGATATATCGGTTTCATCGCGGATCGTCACCGTAAAGGTATCGCTTACGTTTTCGCTCGTCTGCGCGCCCGTAACCGCGAGCGTTGCTTTTACCGTGATATTTCCCGCGGTCGCTGCTGCCGGTACTGTCAGCACCCCGTCCTCGACAGTACAGCCGTGATTTTCGCCCTCTATCGTCCATTTCGTTTCGCGCTCGGGTATTACGGTTCCCTGCACGGTCGGGATTGCTTTAAGCGTAAGCGTGCCACCCTTATTTACCAGCTCCTCACCGGCAATTTTAACGCCGTCCGCGTCGCCTACCGCCAGAAGCGTAAGCTCCGCCGTTTTTGTAACCGCGCCGTATGACGCGCTGATTTTGACCGTTCCCGGCTGCGCGGAAGGCGTGATTGTAAGCGTGCCGTCGGCGGCGATACTTACACCCGTGTAACCGTTTACCGAATATGTGACGTTTGCCGCAGTGTCAGCCGCGCCGCGCGCCGTAATTTCGGATTTCCCCATTTCGG
Source organism: uncultured Clostridia bacterium (assembly GCA_947628515.1). GTDB lineage: Bacteria > Bacillota > Clostridia > UBA1381 > UBA1381 > Ornithomonoglobus. Next base: position 1,053 of record CANRAG010000002.1, read on the forward strand.
TTGTTATGCTGTTGTAAACCGTAGCGGTATATTTTACCGTTTGGCTTTCGGACGTGATATATTTTTCAGTCACGTTGTTTTCCGCCGCAAGCTCCATTGTGTCCGCGCTGTCGGTAATTTCTATCTTTGAAATTGCCGCCGCGCCCCATCTGCCAAGCGTTATATCGAGCTTTGTCGCCGCACTGCTCAATTTAACCGTCGTCGTGTACCATTTGTCAAACTCGCAGTTTTCCTTTAAGTCGATAACCTCCGAGCCGACATTTATTGTGTCAATGGGAGTGTTGTCGCTGTTTCTGTTCGCGCTGCCGTTGTTGGTCGCATACGGTTTCGCGTATGTTATTTTCATATATTGCCCCGCTTTCACCTCGGCAGGAAGCGTCAGTGTCATTGACACGCCTCCGTTGCCGCCCGAGCCGAGGAACAGATAATATCCGTTTTCGGGAAGTCCGTTCCCGTAAGGATAATAGCCGCTGTTGTCGCTCGATTTATCCCGCACGACAACGTTATTGTAATTTGAGGACACCGTTGAAATTTTAAATCCCGTCTTTCCTATCGCCGTTTCATCAAGACCGGATTGTGTAAAAGCTTTAATTTCATTATACGCGTCGCCGAAGGTATACGTCGGATTTTCAGGTATCGGCGTAGGCGACGGTGTGGGAGTAGGATCCGGCGCGAGCATATCAACCGAAGCCGGGCCGGAGAGCGGAACCATTGTATCCAGGCCGTCCCATAAAAATGCTTTTACGGTGTCTGCGCCGTTCTCCGCCGTATAGCTTATTTCCTTATCCTCGTCCGCCGCGAGCGTTATCGGCCACGTTTGCGCACCGAGTAAAGCGCCGCTCTTATAGCTTGCGATAATCAACTCCGCGTCCGTTACGGCTTCGCCCGCGTGAAGAGTTATTTTTTCCTTGTCCGCTTCCATATATGTACCGTATTCCGCAATCACATTATAGAATGAAAGCACGCTTTCATTCGTTTTTGCATCAACAAGAGTAGGCGTGAAACGGTTCCCGTACATGCAGTCAACCGCTATCGTTCCCGAAAGCGTTTCTTCCGTTGTCAGCTTTACGCTGTTTTTTTCGATTATTTCCGCGTCGGAAACAGTAAGCGTCATGCCCTTTTTGCTGCCGGCGGATGTTATAATCTCGTCTCCGCCTTGCCTTACGGTAAATTCCTTTGTCAAATCGCCAAGCGCAATCGGCGCTCCGCCGTTTGTTATGCCTATGCGCTTCTGTGTTTTTTCTGTCTTTTTCAGACCGTTGGAGTTTTTGAATGTGAGAGTAATCTCATGCGAGCCTGTAACCCTTGCCGTATCAATCGTCGGCTGTCTGAATGAAACGGAGCTGTCGCCGTAAACGACATTACGCGCGGCGTTCGCCCATTTTCCCCCGAGAATCACGTTTGAGGCGGCGTTATTGTGAACCGTATCTCCAAGCTCCAGTTCGCCTGTGCCTACGACGTATACATTGTCGTACAGTTCCTCGTTACGGCGCTGTATATCCTTTATAAACGACCAGCCGGCCTGATGGGAGCCGTTGTTGTAATCGTTAAGCTGCGTGGTGATTATCGTTGTATCCGCGCCGAAAAACGCGCGCATTTCATCAAAAACCTTTTGCTGAAGGCTTTGATAATTGTACGCGTAATTGTCGTTATCAGCGTCGTTACAGCCCTGATACCACAGAATACCCTTTACGTTATGCGACGGCATTTTATCAAAGCAGGACTTAAGCGCGGCGATTAAATACCCGCTGTTCGGGTCCGAATCGCGCACACCTTTCACCCATTGATATACGTTTGTGCCGCCCACAGACGACTGAACTATACCGACAGGCACGTCCTCGCTCGCAGCTATTTCACGCGCGAAGCTCGTCACCGGAGACGTCCTCACGCCGGTCTTAAAAAATCTGCCCTCGCCCGCGGGGTGTTCCATTTTCTGCCACGCGCAGTCCTCGGGAAAAATTATGTGCATATTGTCGTTTATCGGATCTTCTGTATCAGGCGTAAACCCGTCCGTGATTGCGCCCATATCCGTCATGTTCGACTGTCCCGCAGCGACCCATATGTCGCCGACAGCGACGTTTTCATATTCCGCGACAGTTTCACCATCGGATTTTACGGTTATATCATACGTTCCGACGGAAAGCGTTTTCGTGTATATAAACGCGTTATTCTCCGCGTTGACCGCCTCGGCAGCTCCGTCAATTTCCACCGTGACGTTTTCGGTGCCATTTTCCAAAAGTCCCTTGATTGTGATTTCCGCTTCGTTGTTTTCATCGCGCTGATAAACCTGCCACGCCATCGGCGCGCGCGTTATCGCGACGCCGTGTACATATTCCGGTTCCGTGCCAAGCGACGCTATAACCTCCGCGCCGTCGAGAATTTCAATCATATCACAGTTGCGCGCGTGCTTAAATTCAAGAGTACCGCTGCCGTTCGACGCAGCTTCGTCCGTCCGTATAACCGTGCCGTCCTTTAATTCCTGCTTCACGGTATAGCTTTTGTTCGCCGTAAGTCCTTCCGCGCGGAACACGGGCTGATTTATACGCATGCCTTGTTTAACGCTCAAAATATCCGCCAGATTATCCGCTGTGACTTCTTTTTCTTCTTGGTCGTCTTTGTAGCAGGTCTGACTTTCGTTCACAACATTCTGATGCTTAAACACAATATCAGCCGCTTTTGCTGTGACGCATAACCCCGACGCCGCCGAGCACAGCATGGACATGCCCAGCATACACGAAATCATTTTTTTCATCATAATCCTCCGTTCTGAATTTTGTACCCGACGGGGAGATAAGAGAGAGAAGAAAATCTCCCCATCTTGCTCGTTTAACATCATTATACCGCTTTTAAATAACTTTTCTATTATAATAAGTCAGTTGTACTTGTCAAAAAGTCAGATTTTTATATTTACGTATTTCCCGAACGGAGTTATAATAAAAATGAGGTGGAAATTATGGACGTACACAGCAAAAATCAAATACTGAATCAGCGCCTGTCAAAGCTGCAAACGGAATTTATACTTGTTGACCACGGCTTATGTCCCGACTGGTCGCGGCTTCCTCACCGCCGCAGGCGCGACAGCATTTATCTGATTCTTAGCGGCGAGGGTAAAATCACGGTAAACGGGCAGGAAATATATCCAAGGAAAACAATATGGTACTGCTCCCGAAAAATTCGATGGTATCGCTGTATTCGAAAAATGAAACGTGCTACAACAAATATTGGTGCGATTTTATAATGCACTTTGACGGGATTTCGCTGTTCGACACGATTGATTTTCCGTACATGATAAAGCTTGACGATATTTCCCGCGCACTGGAGCTTTTTGAGCTTCTTGACACTCTTCATCTCCGTAACGATACGGCTTCGGCTTTGCAGATAAACGCTGCGCTTTTGGAGCTTATTTCGATGTTTCTTGAAAACGATGCGCGCGATATGCCTCATGACGCTAAGGACAATCCTTTTACCGATAAAATGAAAAAATATATTGAGAGTCATATTGCCGGGAATTTGTCCGTAAAGAGGCTTGCCTCGGTTATGAATTTTAACGAAAAATATTTTATTGATGTATTTAAGGATAATTTTAGGACAACTCCCGCAAAATATGTGAAAACAGTAAGGCTCGAGGCGGCAAAGCACGCGTTGTTGTATTCCGATGTCAAGGTGTCGTCAATCCCCGGTAAAATCGGATATTCAAGTCCTGAAAAGCTGTCAAAGGATTTCAAGGAATATACCGGCTTTTCGCCGAGCAACTTCCGCCGGACCTTTAAATAAACAAGGTATGATTTTCCGCCGCATCTTTGAACTCTTATGTTATACACCGCTATATAATCGCCGTGGCAAAGGACGGCTCTCAACCGCGTTTAAACTACACGATCTGGGGATATGACCCCTTTACCGTCAATACGAACAAAAACGGAAATTTGGCGGTGGTAAATCTGATAGCATCCGATTATTCCGGTCAGGGAATATTGATAAACAATGAGCTGAATATCGGCGGCACGGGTACGGTCGCGATAGTCGGCGGCGGAAGTGCCGTTTACGGACGTCGCGGGAACGGATTGGTTCTATAATGCGGTAAAGGCAGTATACGATGAGGGCATTATGAACGGCGTAAGCGATACGGAATTTGCGCCGAACATGCCTCTCACGCGCGGGATGCTTGTGACAATCGTAGGACGCATGGGCGCAGCGGAGTCTGCGTCAAACACGTCGTTTGCAGACGTTTCCGCTGACGCGTACTACGCTCCGTATGTTGCGTGGGCTGCCGAAAACATATTTTACTGTTTTATCTCACGTGCCCTTTCGGGCTCTTTTTTTATTTACAGCTTTGTAAGAAACTGCGCCGCCAACACCACGGTTATAAGCGCTATGGGATAGGTCGCCGCGTACGCCGACGCAACGTTTGACGTGCCCGTCATATTGATTAACGCGCCCAATGCCGGCGTGCTCGTCATACCGCCCGTAAGCGAGCCGAGGTTATTAAACAGACTCAGCTTTACAACATATTTCGCTACCATAAATCCTATAATCATCGGGATAAGCGTTATGAGCGCGCCCCATACAAACAGGATTGCGCCATGCTGCGCGAGCGTCTTGACGAAAGCCGCGCCTCCCTCGACGCCGGCTCCGGCGAGGAAGAGTATAAGCCCAAGCTCCTGGAAGATTGAAAGAAGCTTCGGATCAGCCTTCATGTCAAACCTTCCTATATGCCCGAAATGGCCGAGGATAAGACCCATAATCAGCGGCCCGCCCGTCGTGCCCAGTGAAAAGGCGCTTCCGCCGCCGAGCGGTATGCTTATCGAGCCTACGACAAGACCTATCATAATCGCGACCGCGAACGCGCCGATACCGAATTTATCGACCGTGAAATACTTCTTTCCGTCCGACCGTTCGCCCTTGCCCGCGTCCACGTCCTCAAGCAGCGCTCTTTCCTTTGCCATATCCGCTCCGAGAATTTTCGGCACTATCTGCACAAACAGCACAACGCCTATAACCCCGAACGGATACGCGATTGCCTGACCTACCGCGACGTTTGTCGCGAGCGTTTCGCCGACAGCCTCCTGTGCCGCGGCAAACGCCGGTGTGCTTGTAAGCGCGCCCGAAAGCAACCCTACCGTCAGCGCCGCGTCCATGTTCGGCGCGAACTTTATTATCGCGGCAGCCACAATCGCGCCCGAAAATATTATTATAAGTCCCAAAAGCACGTATGATTTCGCGTTATTTACAAGGTTTTTAAAAAACGACGGGCCGGCGATAAGTCCGATTGACGTTACAAACAGCACAAGACCGAGGTTCTGCACCATTTTGAAGTAATCGTTTACCTTTGACGCGTCGTCCGCCCACGCCGCTATGCTCTCAAAAGCGACGCCCTTAAAGTGACCTACGACCAACGCCATAATAAATATACCGGCGCTGCCCAGAGACACTCCCTTTACGGATATGTGCCCCAGAAAGTAGCCCGTTACCAAAATCAGAAACAGAAAGAACAGAGTAAGCGCCATCGCGCCCATACTGTACATATGCGTTCCCAACACCTCAAATAATTTAAAGCTCATTTGCTATACCTCTTTCCCTTTTACGCGGCGATAAGACCGCCATGATAAGCGGTCCCGTCACAGAAACAATTATTTATCTTTCGTGTCTGGCGTACTTCGGTAAAAGCAGCGGAGATACGTCGTTAGTTTCAAGTCCCGCTTCCGCCAAAGCCTTAGCGTAATCCTCGATATGCCGCAAGGTCAGCGCGCCAAGCTCTATATCCTTAGCCTTAGCCGCCGCTGCCTTACCCGCGTTCCGTCCGAATACTATAATATCGAGAAGCGAGTTGCCCATGAGCCGGTTCCGTCCGTGAATTCCGCCCACGGCCTCGCCCGCCACGAGAAGGTTGTCAATAACCTTTGTAAAACCGTCGCCGCCTATTTCAAGGCCGCCGTTCTGATAATGCAGCGTGGGATATACAAGAATGGGAAGCTCCCTCATGTCTATTCCGTAGTTCAGATACATTCTAAGCATCGCCGGTATTCTCTTTTCAATTGTGCCCGCCCCGCCTATTTTCTCAATCATCGGTGTATCGAGCCATACGCCCGAACCGAGCGGCGTCGTTACGCCCTTGCCGCGCGCCGAACACTCGCGGATAATTGACGCGGCGGATACGTCGCGCGTTTCGAGCGGGTGCATGAACGCCTCGCCCTCCGCGTTTACGAGCATCGCGCCCAAGGAACGCACCTTTTCCGTAACGAGCGCGCCGAATATCTGCGACGGATACGCCACGCCTGTCGGATGGTACTGGATCGTGTCCTGGTACAGCAGCGGCGCGCCCGCGCGGTAACCCATGACAAGACCGTCGGCCGTGGCTCCGTAATGGTTTGAGGTCGGGAAGTTCTGATAGTGCATTCTCCCCGCGCCGCCGGTCGCGATAATAACCGTCTTTGCGCGCGCGACCATATAATCGCCCGTTTCCATATTAAGAAGAACGGCGCCCGCCGCGCGTCCGTTTGTATCCTTTATAAGCTCAACCGCCGATGTGAACTCGATTACCGGTATCTTGCGGTTTATGACCTCGTCTCGAACGGTTCTCATTATTTCAGCGCCCGAATAGTCCTTGCAGGCGTGCATTCTCTTTCTCGATGTGCCGCCGCCATGGGTCGTCACCATGTCGCCGTCCTCGTCCTTATCGAACATAACGCCCAGCTCGTTAAGCCATTTTATGGCGTCCGGCGCTTCCATGACCAACCGCCTTAAAAGCTCGGGTCTTGCGGCAAAGTGACCGCCGCCGAAAGCGTCAAGATAGTGCTGTACCGGCGAGTCGTTAGGCTTATCAGCCGCCTGTATTCCGCCCTCGGCCATCATCGTATTCGCGTCGCCTATGCGAAGCTTTGTCACTATCATTACCTTAGCGCCCGCCTCGTCAGCCTCGATTGCGGCCGACGCGCCGGCTCCGCCGCCGCCGATTATCAGCACATCCGTATCATAATCAATCTTTGTGAGGTCAATATCCTCGCCCAGAATACGGCTGTTTGAATGTAGAAGATTCGCAAGCTCCTTCGGGGCCTTCTCGCCCTTGTTGGGGCCAATCTTAATCTCGTCAAACGCCTCTGTTCTGTAGTCGGGATGATACGCCTTTAAAAGCTCGTCTTTTTCCTCGGCGGTCATTCTGCGCGGTTCTGTGCGCATACGCTCGTCGCGGGTGGCTTCAACCTTCCTGACCGATTTCATCATTTCCGGTGTAAACATTATATCATCCCTCCTTACTTCTCAATATCCCTTGTATTGTACAGCTCTTCAATCTCCGTTATCGGCTTTTGCATAATCCGTTCTATAAGCTCGTCGTACTCTCCGTGGTTAATCTCCTCGACCCTGTCCTCAAGATGCCTAGATTTCGGCGCGATATATTTGCCCGTAAGCCGTCTTGCGAGCAACCCCACCATAGGATGCGAGATACCCGCCGGACATCTTACCGAGCAGCAGCCGCAGCCCACGCAATCGAATGAAAGCTCGGCGCACTTCTTGAAATCGCCCCTCTGCGCATACGCTATGTACTGCATTACGTCAAGCCCCTGTGTGCAGGCCTTTGTGCACGCGTTACAGCCGATACAGCTGTAAATCTCCGGATAAAGCTGCATCATAATCTGCTTATCCGGCTTTATTTCCTCTATCTTATACGTCCTCTTGTCCGTGGGGAAGAACGGAATACTTGCCACGCACATCCCCTCCTGCACCTGCGTCTGACATGCAAGACATGTGTGCAGCTCATTTTTGCCCTTTATCCTGTATATGGTAGCGCAAGCGCCGCAAAAACCGTGACGGCAGCCGCAGCCGCGTTTTAATTCGTAACCGGCATACTCCATAGCGGTCATAATGGTAAGACTGTCCGGAACGCTGTAGCGCTTACCGTAAAAGTATACGTCAACCATGTTATCCATGTGTCATTCCTCCTTAATATTCATCGGGCAGCTCGCCTATCTCGTCATAACGGAATACCGGCCCGTCCTTGCATACATATTTTGAACCGATATTGCATCTGCCGCACTTACCGATACCGCACTTCATACGCAGCTCCAGAGTTGTGTAAACCTGCTCATCCTTAAAGCCCAGCTCCTTAAGCCCCTGCAGTACAAACTTAATCATTATCGGCGGCCCGCATACAAGCGCGACTCTGTCGGTATCAAAGCCAAGCTCGCCGACATATGCCGGAACGAAACCCACATGGCCGTCCCAGCCCTCCTGCTCGCGGTCGATTGTGAGATATACGTTAACGTCTTTGGCATTCGCCCACACCTTGCGGATTTCCTCAAGCTTTACGAGATCGTCGGCGGAACGCGAGCCGTAAACTATATCAACCGTTCCGTAATCGCCGCGGTTGTCGAGCACATAGTTTATCACCGAACGGAGCGGCGCAAGACCTATACCTCCGGCGATAAACAGCAGATTTTTTCCTTTTAAATCCGTCTCGACCGGGAAATGGTTCCCGTACGGACCTCTTACGGTAATCTCGTCACCCTCTTCAAGATCATGCAGATAGCCCGTCAGCTCGCCGCACTTCTTTATGCTGAACTCCTGATACTCCTTGTTTGTGGGCGAGGATGTTATCGAAAACATACCCTCGCTTATACCGGGCGCGCAAAGCATCGCGCACTGGCCGGGCATATGCTCAAAGAGCTTGCCGCCCTGCGGAGCGGTCACGCAAAAGGTTTTAACATCAGGTGTTTCCCGTGTTATTTTTGTTATAACGCCCACACGCGGGACAAGCGCGTCAATCGCGTAATGCCTGGTACATGAACCCTCGCTCATATTATACGCCCTCCTTTTTAAACGCTTTTATAACCTTCACTATATTCAGGTTCTGCGGACACTTGTTAACGCATCTGCCGCAGCCGACACATGAATACATACCGTCGTTATTGGTCGGGAAATACACAAGCTTATGCATAAACCGCTGTCTGAACCGCTGCATCTGGCTTGTTCTGTTATTGCCGTGCGCCATTAATGTGAAGTCGGAATACATGCATGAATCCCAGCAGCGGTAACGCTGAACGCCGTGCCCCGTATCGTAGTCCTTTATATCGTAGCACTGACAGGTCGGGCATACGAATGTGCAGGTTCCGCACGCGATACACGGTTTATATAAATCCTCCCACAGCGGCGAGTTGAAGCGTTCGAGCTTATCGTCCCTGCCCCAGCCGTCAAGCGAAAGGCGCATGTTCGGTATTTTGGAAACGATTTTCGATATTTCCTCCCGCTTAGCCTCAACCGCCGCGTCGTCTCCGTCGGATAAAAGGCGCTTCACGCTGTCTGTGAGCATTTCGCCCTTCTCCGTTACGGGGCGCCAGAACAGCTCGTCGCCTATGAGCCATGTTATCACGTCCGCGCCCGACGGCTCCGTGCAGTCAATTCCGAACACCTTGCAGAAGCAGCTAAGCTCCGGCTCGTTACAAGCCATCGCCACTATTATGCCGTGCTCGCGGCGGGCCGCATAGAATGTGTCCACCGGCTCGGCAAGGAACACCTTGTCGAGAACCTCAACGCCGCGAACGTCGCATGCCTTCATGCCGAACACAACAAAGCTTTCGTCCGTAAGCGCCTCAAGCGTTATTGTAATCTTCTTTCCTTCCTTCCCGCAGGTATACAAATTCTCGCTCTGCGGGAAGAACGCGTCCTTTGGCGATTTTACCGTCTTTAGGGTTTTAATATCCACCTCGGCGGAACGCGTCCACTGTTCAAAGTTGGTCTGTCCCGCTTTCTTCACCGGAATATAGAGGGTGTTTGTCTCGGCAATCGCCTCATATAAATCGGGGAGGTTTTCTTTTGCTATTTTATACATAACATCCACCTCCTTATACAGTACCCGGCTCCGCGTCACCGAAGGTGAAGCTTGTAAGCGGGGTCGCGCCCTCGGCGCTCTCGCCCGCGCAAAAATCGCCGTATAGAGTGTTTATATCCTTTATGAACTTGCGGTTCAGCAAGTGGAGCGGAATACCCTGCGGACATACCCTGCTGCACTCGCCGCAATCCGTGCACCGTCCCGCGACGTGGAACGCGCGGATTATATGGAACATTTTTTCCTCAAAGCTGTCCGAATTGGCCTTCTGAGCGCTGTCAAACTTCGTGCTGTCAAACACGCATTTGCGGCACGAGCATGCCGGACACACGTTGCGGCACGCGTTGCATCGGATACATTTTGAAAGCTCTGCCTTAAAGAACGCGAACCTTTCCTCCGGACTCATCGCCTCGATTTTGCGAACCTCGTCAAACCGGTCGCCGTCAACCGTGTCAGCCGAGTCGCCTATCAGCTCGTCATAAACGACGTACTCCTTGCCCCTGCATACGTGGCATCTTTCAAGCATCGCGTCCCTATACGCGCAGGTTGTGTTTCCCGTAAGCGTTTCTATTGTAAGAGTGTCGCAAGCGTCTGTAAGCTCCGCGCCCTTAACGTCTATGACATTCTTTATCCCTATCGCGTTAAGGCTCGCCTCGCTTATTTTACCCTTGCAGCCCACGCCGATTATGTACGCCTTTTCCCTGTCTACTCTGTTCTCCTTTAAAAGCTGGTTGAAGCTGTAGGTATCGCAGGGCTTCAAAAATACAAGCGTTCTGCCATCCAGCTCGGACGCTTCTATCATATACTTTGAAAGGTTTGCGCCGCAAAAGCCGTTATATACAAATTCCGAAAGACTTTCCCCGTCATTAAAATACGCCGGTTCGGGGTTTGTCGGTAAATCGCCCCTTCTCCAGCCGAGAACTCTCGCAACCGTGCCGTCGGCCAACAGCTCCTTTGTGCGGTTTATCAGCTCCTGCATCTTAAATCCCCCAATCTTACGTTCTTGCCGAGCGACTTGATTTTTTCCACAAACTCGTTCATAGTGGCTGAGAACTTAACGCCCTCGGCGGCAGAAACCCACTCGACTCTCGTTCTGCCGTGCTCAACCCCGATATAGTCAAGCATTGAGAACAGAAGCGTCATTCTTCTTCTCGCATAGTAATTGCCCGTGCTGTAGTGGCAGTCGCCCGGATGGCAGCCGCACATTATAACGCCGTCCGCGCCCTTTTCGAACGCTCTTAATATAAACATCGGGTTTACGCGGCATGAGCACGGCACCTTTATAATCTTTACGTCGGCAGGATATGTGAGACGGCTGCTGCCCGCTAAATCCGCGCCCGCATAGCTGCACCAGTTACAGCAGAACGCCACAATTTTGGGTCTGAATTCCGCGTTATCATTCATCGGCATATCGCGTCCACCTCCGCTATAATCTGTCTGTTTGAAAAGCCCTGAAGATCCATTGCGCCCGACGGACACGTAACTGTGCAGGCGCCGCAGCCCTGGCACAGCGCGTTGTTTACAACCGCTACGCGGCGGTTTTCGCGAACGCCCGGACCCATAACAAGCCTTGTTTCATATGAAATCGCGCCGTAAGGACACACGTTCGCGCACTGCGAACACCCGTTGCACATCAGCTCATCCGCCTTTGCGGTACACGGGTTTGTCATAAGCTTATCCTTTGCCAAAAGGCCGATTGCCTTGACCGCCGCCGCGCCCGCCTGCGCCACCGTTTCGGGAATATCCTTCGGCCCCTGGCACACGCCCGAGAGGAACACTCCCGCCGTCGGGGACTCGACCGGACGCAGCTTCGGATGCGCCTCCGTCAGGAAATTATTCGTATCAATGCTTGCGGTAAGCATTGTGGCAATCTGTCTTACCGATGCGGACGGCTCGATAGCCGCCGCGAGAACGACCATATCCGCGCTCATTCTGAGCTGCTTGTTATCCAGCAAATCTGACGCGTAAACCGTGAGACTTCCGTCCGGCTCCGGACAGACCTTTCCAACCTGTCCCTTTATGTAATTAACGCCGTATTCCTCAACAGCGCGGCGATAGAACTCGTCAAAATTCTTACCGGGCGTTCTCACGTCGATATAGAATACCGTCACATTCACATCCGGATACTTGTCGCGTATGAGCATCGCGTGCTTCGCGGTATACATACAGCATATCTTCGAGCAGTAGCTTTTGCCGCGCTCGTCCGCGCAGCGGCTGCCCACGCATTGCACGAATACAATATTTTTGGGTTCCCTGCCGTCGGAAAGTCTTTGCAGATGTCCCTTTGTGGGACCGGCGGCATTCATAATTCTCTCAAGCTCAAGCGACGTTATAACATCCCTGCTCTGTGAATACGCGTATTCGTCATATTTATCCAGCTTGATAACGTCAAAGCCCGTCGCGACGACAATCGCGCCGTACTTCCGCGTTATAATCTCATCCTTTTGCTCATAGTCTATCGCGCCCGCCGCGCACACCTTTGAGCACAGTCCGCACTTTCCGGTTTTAAATTTTATACATGCCTCGCGGTCGATTACCGGCACGTTCGGTATCGCCTGCGCAAACGGTGTGTATATTGCGGTTCTTGTGTTAAGCCCGCGGTTGAACTCGCTCGGAGTTTTCTTCGACGGACATTTTTCCTGACACAGGCCGCAGCCCGTGCATTTATTCATATCAACGCTTCTCGCCTTTTTGCGTATGTCAACCGTGAAATCTCCGACAAATCCCGATACCTGTTCCACCTCGCTGTATGTGTAAATATTAATCTTGTCATGCGCGGCGGCCTCGACCATTTTCGGCGTAAGGATACACGCCGAACAGTCAAGAGTCGGAAATGTCTTGTCAAGCTGTGACATTCTTCCGCCTATCGACGGCGTTTTCTCAACTATATCCACCTCATAGCCCGCGTCGGCAATGTCAAGCGCGGTCTGTATACCCGCTATACCGCCGCCTATTACAAGCGCGCGCTTTGTAACCCGACTTTCGCCCGGCTTTAGCGGTGTGTTGAGGTTTACCTTCGCAACGGCGGCGCGCATTAGAATTACCGCCTTCTTCGTCGCCTCCTCAACATCCTTATGTATCCACGAGCAATGCTCGCGTATATTCGCAATCTCAACCATGTACGGATTTATTCCCGCGCGCTCGGCGCAGGTTCTGAACGTTGTCTCATGCATTCTCGGCGAGCACGAGCACACCACAATGCCCGTGAGATTTTTTTCCGCGATTGCCGCCGCAATCTTCGCCTGTCCTGCCTCGGAGCACATATACTGATAGTCCTCGGCATGAACAACACCCGGCTCCATAAGAGCCGTTTCCGTTACCTTCTTAACGTCCACCGTCGCCGCGATATTACTTCCGCAATGGCAGACAAAAACACCTATTCTCTGCAAACCCTTCACTCCTCTATGACTGTACGATTCACTTTCTGTACCTTCTGAACGCGCTGACAATCAGCTGCTGCGGTGTGTCCTCGTCAAACAGCTCCGGTATCTCGTCGGGCGTAAGATAATCCCCGCCCCGCTGTCGTTCCGCTATCTGCCTCGCCGCGTCAATCAGCTTGCCGGGCTTAACGCCGCGCGGGCAGCGCTCAACGCACGCGAAGCATGAAAGACAGTGCCACAGCGACTTTGATTTCGTAAGCGGTTCTATATCATCGTTATCCACATACGACACGAACTGGTGCGGCTTTATATCCATCTTGTCAAAGCTTGGACAGGTTGCCGAGCACTTGCCGCATTTCATACACTTCTTCGGATTAACCCCGCTTATTTCGCGGATTTGCTCCGCCAATAAATCCGATTTATTCATTATCCGCCGCCTCCTTTACGCCCAAAGCCTCGGCGAGCAGCTCTGTAAAATAATATACGGGAAGAACGTCTCCGGCCGCCTTATTGATATTATACAGGCACAGCGGGCATGCGGTGATAAGCATCTGCGCGCCCCAGCCCTTCGCGCTGCCCGTAATATCTAAGCAGAGATATTTCGACCGCTCCTTTTCCTTTAGCGATATGTAGCCGCCGCAGCATTCGTTACGGTACGGGTACACAACCGGCTCCGCGCCGATTGCCCTTATGAAATCCTCCATGATTGTCGGGTTTTCCGGATCGTCAAACGCCATGAGCTTGCCCGGCCTTAAAAGCAGACAGCCGTAATACGCGCCAATCCTCTTGCCCGTCAGCGGATTTACAACCTTCTTTTTAAGCTCGTCAAAGCCTATAACATCGCGAAGCACCTCTAAGAAGTGCAGCACCTTTGTTTCGCCCGCATAGGGCGTTTCAAGCTGCATATAATTATTCGCGCGAGTTCTTATATCATCGACATTTCGCATATCGTCATTTACGCGCTTTAGAACATGGTGGCACGCCGAGCAAAGCGTTACAAGCTCCTGTCCTCTGTCCCTTGCCGCCGCAAGGTTTCGCACGGACGCGAGCTTTGTCGCGATTTCATCGCTGCCGAGCGGATAAACGCCGCCGCAGCACTGCCACTCATCTATTTCCTCCAATTCGATACCGAGCGCCGCGGCCGACGCGCGCGCGTACTTGTCGAGCGCCGTCGCCTTTGACTTAAGCGTGCAGCCCGGATAATAACTGTATTTCATATGGTTTAAGGAACTCTCCTTTCCAAGATTATATTTCTATATTATCTATAACCTTCTTCAAAATGCTTGCGCTGCGCTGAAGCTTATATATTTCCTCATCCGTAAGCTTAACCGGCACCTTGCCGCGAACGCCCTCCGGGCCTATAAGCGTGGGAACGCTCAGGCACACGTCGCTTATTCCGTATTCGCCGTGGAGCATAGAGGTTATTGTAGAAATCGAGTTATACGCCGAAAGAAGTATTGAGCACAGCCGGCATACCGCGACTGACACCGCGTAGAACGTCGCGCCCTTGTTTTCGATAATTCTTCCGCCGGATTCATGTATGTAATTCGTCATATTTTCCCGATCAAGCGGCTCGATATTCTTTCCGAACGACTTCATAACGTCCGTATACTCCTCAAGAGTACAGCCTGAAATCTTCGCTATTGACCACGGCACGAACGAGGAGTCGCCATGCTCGCCGAAAACATACGCGTGTATGTTTCGCTGCGCAATCTCGTAATGCTCGGACAGCCCGTAGCGCAGCCGCGCCGTGTCAAGCAGAGTGCCCGAACCCATAATCTGATTTTCCGGCAGCCCCGAAAGCTTTGTGAAAACGTATGTCATTATGTCTACCGGATTGCTGACTATGATATAGAGCGCGTCCGGAGCCGCCTTTACAATATCCGGCGTTATGCTTTTAAGCACATCCACGTTTGTCTGCGTAAGCTCTATTCTCGTCTGCCCCGGCTTCCGCGCGATACCGGATGTGATTATAACAATATCTGAGCCTTCCGCGTCCTTATAGTCGCCCGCCTTAATGGATATAGGGTCGCGGAATGACGCGCCCTGAACAATATCCATCGCCTCGCCGATGACCTTCTGCTTATTGATATCAATCATCACAATTTCTGATGCTATAGCTTCGTTAGATAACGTATAAGCTATTGTGGAGCCGACGCTGCCCGCGCCGATAATAGTAATTTTACTTGCCATATATACCATTCTCCTGTTATTTGTTATATTTCACCTATCCGACTAAGTTAAAGCATGCCGCGCGTCCAAATTTGACAATTTCTCAGCCAAACGGCATAACAACGCGCAATAATCGCTTCACCGCCGGATAGTATTTATAATTTGTCAAATTTTTAACAATCGAAGTCCGCACAGCCCCATTCCGGTACGCGCAAAGAAACCGAAGGCGACCGCCCCCCGTTTATCCTTATATATATTAGCACATTGATATGAATTTAACAAGTTTTTTTTATCTGTTGGAAATAATTTTTAGCATTGGAACAGTTTTTACAAAAATTCTATCGGAAAATTGTATATTTTGCGCCAATACAAGGTTACTTGCGTTAGTTAATGCTTACTTGTGGGTTTTAGCGATATATTTTTTAAAAAACCTTGTTTTTGCGCTAATATTGTGTTATAATCAAAAAGAGAGGTACACGAAAGATGAAATATAAAAGTGCGATAGCGGGAGATATAGAAGCAGCACGGGAAAAGGCGAATTTAGACGCGGCAAAGCTCAACCGGTTTTGCCGCGTCTTTTTTGTTTGGGCAAGATCCGCAGCATGCGAAAAAAAAAACGGCGCCGGGGGATTTTCGGCGCCGCGTGTATTACAAGCTTATAATTTAATTATACTATCCGCAAGGACAGCGCGGGGATTTTGGATGCGTTGTCCCGAATGGATCTGTTTAGAATGTTATTGTAACCTTTACAGCATCCGAACCTGCAGCAGCTATTAAACCGTCTACATAGGAATTAGCCTCTCCAACGTCTGTGCTCTCGACACCTGATGCTGTTATAACATTCTCCATCTCAAACATGGAGATATTCATAATCGGATTTTCAAATTTCATAATTATCTACCTCCTGTTATTATTCCAACGTTACCTTTACTGATGTAACATCCTCTACGTTTCCTATCACAACGTATACCAAGACCGAACCATTGCCTGTCGCGATAGTGGGAAGGCTTACCTCACCCTTCTTGTCACCCTGACTGGTACTTGTTGCCGTAGCTACAATCTTTGTATATGAAGCATCCGCGCTTATACCGTTGACTGTTGCCTTCCAGACAGACGCATGGTCGCCATTTGTTGTGAAGTCCCTATCATGTTCAGCCGATACCGGTTCGGGCGTCACAACCGGAGGCTCATATTCACCGGTCTTTTCTATCATAACATAGTCGATGGTGTCCGTTGCGTCATTAGTGCCTTGTCCGCATATTTTTACGGATGTGCTATCTTCCGTTACGGTAAACGTCAACTCGTGAACTTTATCATCGTTACCGGTTGTTTTCGCAACATCCTCGTCGTTTATAACAATCTTCTCGCCGCGATGATTAGTTCCGCTGCCGGCCTTGGCCACAACGCTTATATACGCCTTGTACTCGCCCTTATTCAACGTTACGGTACCAATCGGTGTGTGTGCGCTATCACCGCCATATACTGCCGCTGTACCATTTGAATATGCCGTGTTTGTTCCGTTTTCTTTATCACAGTCATTGAAGTAAACAATGTTTTCGGCAGCGGTATTATATTCAACGGTATACTCGTTTGAATCCGCCAATGTAACCTGCTGTCCGTATGTGCTTGCGTCTGATACATACCACTGATTATCAACTTTCAGATATTTCGGGTAATAATATGTCATCTGCTCGCCAACGTATTTATCCTCTAAGGTTCTTGTTGCGGAATCCGCGTTTAAATCGGTTTCGTTATCCTTATAGTTAACCTTTATGTTTGATACCTTATTATATTCTGTCTTGGTGAAATACAAACTGATTTCATTCTCGTCCGCAGTTACCGACGTTTTATTTTTCTGATTTTCACTGTCGTACTTATATACAGTTTTTACGTCCTCGCGTTTTTCAAAGTCCTGTGTATACTTGCTGTCAACAGTATAACCTTCTCCTGCCGTTACTTTTTCGATGACTGAATCTATTAACTGATCCTCGCAATAACGCTTAATAGTTACATCACGTGCCGACTGACCTTCTATATTGGTTATCTTAAGGTCATCAAATAAGCAATATCTATCTCCATTATCATAATTCGACCCAACCTCGAAAGATGTAACAGCACCTGCATCAGCGACTAAATCACCTGTATACGAACTGTTGCCAACTTTAGCGGAGATCTTCTTTGTTGCATAATCCAATGTAATATCAAAATTAACTTTTTTAGCCCAATCCGCGCCATTGTTAGTATTTGAACCGTTAAAGTCACTTATCGCTATTCCAAGCGAATTTTCGGAAAAACTTGACTTATATGTATCCGCTCTTAAACTTACAAGTTTAGTTGAATCGGAATAAATATAAAAATGTGTAAATTTGCTACTCAACGGTCCCCATGCCATGTTGAAGTTTACATTAACTTTGTCTTTGGTTGTATCAATCTGTAACGCAGCGGGAATACTAACCGTTCCTGTGGCATTTGGCAAAAGCAAATGATTTAGTCCGGCAGAATGCTTATTAGGATCTTTACCAAGCTTTATCTCATCTGTGGATATGTTATTTGAAACTGCAAGACCGCCTGTGAAATTACCGTCACCGTCTTGATATGTATATCCGTCAATTTCTGCAGACTGCAAATCCACAGTATTGGCAAACGGAGATCCGGAATCGGTATCGCCAAAGTCTATACCAACAATCTGACCGTATTTGCTGGTTAGAGCTTCCGCATAACTTGTAACTGCAAGTCCCGTGAACACAGAACCCGCGACTGCCAACGCCGAAACGGCGCTGACCAACTTTTTAATGTTCATATGTTTTCTCTCCTCTCATTATAATGAGTAAATTTAAACATCTCAAACCGGACGAGAATCCCCGCTCGTCCGACAGATATATTTATAATATATAAATAACGCCAAAGCGCGTCAATCCCCTCCGCGCTCCGCGGTATTTATCACTCATTAATACAGTTACTGTTCGGCTATGAAGTGATCTGCGCGTTATTATGCCGGTTGCTTTAGCAATTAACAAAACCGGACGGGCTTATTCGCAAACACTGTTTGGCAGACTTTAACTTAGTCGGACAGGTGAACTGTAACTTAATATCCGCCGCCAATCCCTTTACGGCGGATATTACCACACTTTTATTATACCCCCAATCCCATGGACATGTCAATTAGTCTTTATGCACAAAATGGAATGGAGTTTTTGTATACTTCTGACAAAATCCCCATTCCTGTGTATCTTAGGTATGTGCACATGAAACATGCGTTACCCACGCCTTATTTAATTACCAGCTCCACCGGACAATGGTCCGAGCCGAAAACATCGTCGTGTATATCCGCGCTTATAAGTCTGTGCTTTAGCGCGTCAGATACTATAAAATAGTCGATACGCCAGCCCGCGTTCTTTTCGCGTGCCTTAAACATATACGACCACCACGAATATCTGCCGGTCGCGTCGGGGTGGAAATATCTGAACGTGTCGATAAATCCGCTGTCCAAAAGCTCGGTCATTTTGCCGCGTTCCTCGTCGGTAAAGCCCGCGTTGCGCCTGTTGGTTTTGGGGTTTTTAAGGTCAATTTCATTATGCGCCACATTCAGGTCGCCGCACATGATTACGTGCTTTGTTCGGTCAAGCTTTTTCAGATACTCCCGCATCGCGTCCTCCCATACCATTCGGTAATCCAGCCGCAAAAGCTCGCGCTTTGAATTGGGAGTGTAGCAGGTTACGACATAGAAATCGTCAAATTCCGCTGTTATAACCCTGCCTTCATGGTCGTGTTCCTCAATACCGATACCGAACGAGACGGAAATCGGCTCGGTTCTTGTAAACAACGCCGTTCCCGAATATCCCTTCTTTTCAGCCGAGTTCCAATACTGCCTATACCCCGGCAGGTCAAGCTCGATCTGCCCCTCTTGCAGCTTTGTTTCCTGCAGGCAGAACACGTCCGCGTCCGCCCTGTTAAAATAGTCCATAAAGCCCTTTGTCACGCAGGCTCTTAATCCGTTTACATTCCATGATATAAGCTTCACGATACCCCTCCGTCCTTATCTATTCCCAACGCTTCCTTCGCCAGCCTGTCCGCCATGTCGTTGTACTTGTCGCCCGAATGTCCCTTTACCTTGACAAAGCGGACGTCAACCTTATTCTTAACAAAATCATAGTACTCCTTGTACCGCGTTGTTCCTTCCTTGTTGGTTTTCCATTCGCCGGTGCACCATTTTTCTATTCCGGCATAGTCATAGTAAATATCGAGCTTTTCTATGCCGTTTTCAACACAGCAGCGCATTGCCTCCGCCGCGCCGCGTATCTCGCCCGCGACATTGCGCATAACCGCCATGGCAGCGTCACAAAACGCCTCGTTTCGGGTTATTTCCTCTCCGTTATAAAACAGAACCATACCGTAGGAAAACCTGCCGGTTCCCGCATCATAGCTGCCGTCAACATAAGCTGTGGCAGCACCCGCGCGCGGCGCAGTGCCGCGAGGGGCGCCGCTTAAATACGCCTCCGCTTCCGCTAACGTTTCAAATCCCTTAAACTCCGCGCCGCCAAAACCCGTCACCTGTCTTTGACATTCGGGCCATGTATTAAAAATTCCCGTTTCCCTGCCGTTTTTTACGGCGTAAAATTTCTTTGCCATATATCTAAACTGTAATAACCTTAACTCCCGACTCCCGCATCGCGTCATGCCATTCCCTGTCCGGACATATATCCGTTATAAATGTGTCTATTTTGTCGATTGCCGAAATAACGGGAATTCCCTTTTTGCCCAGCTTGCTGCGGTCGCACAGAAATATCGCCGAGTCCGACGACTCCATCATAGCGCGCTTTATTTCCGCCTCGTCCTCCGACGCGTCCGTCATTCCTCGCGAAATCGTGACGCCCTTGCAGGAGAAGAAAAACTTGTTCGCGACAAGGTTTTCCTTTATCATCCGTTCGGCAAATCTGCCGACATACGACATGTTCCGCGTATTGAGCCGTCCGCCCGTGCATATAATTCTTATATTATCACATTCTTCAAGCTCTAAAACTATATTTACGGCGTTGGTTATAACCGTGAGTCCTTTCTTGTTTTTTATATTCCTTGCGAGCCATAATGACGATGTGCTCGCGTCAAGAAAAATTGTTTCGCCGTTTTTTATCATCTCCGCGGCGCGCTCGCCTATCTTCTGCTTCGCCTCGGCATTTACAACATCTCTGTCCTTATAGCTAAGCTCCGAGCCGGAGCTGCCGCAAAGCGTCGCGCCGCCGTAGGTGCGCACAAGTACGCCCTGCTTTTCAAGCTTTAACAAATCGCCGCGTATTGTCTCCGGCGTAACGTCAAACTGTTTCGCAAGGTCGGTTACAAGCACGCTCTTATTTTCGGTTATAATTTCCTCTATTCTTGAACGTCGTTCTACCGCAAGCATTTCCTATTCCCCTTTGCCCGTTTTAATCGCCTCTGCCAGGTCAAGATCGCCGGTATACAGAGCGCGGCCGGTAATCACTCCCTCAACGCCCGTGCGGGCAAGCAACCTAATATGCTCTATATTGCCCACGCCGCCGGACGCTATCACGTCCATGCTTACGCTTTTTACCATTTCACACATCGCTCCGACATTCGGTCCCGCAAGCGTTCCGTCCGTTGCGATATCCGTGTATACGATTGTCCTTACGCCCAAATCCTCCATCATTTTCGCAAACTCTACAGCCTTGAACTTCGAGGTTCTTTCCCAGCCCTCAACCGCTGCCATGCCGTCCTTTGCGTCTATGCCTATTACAATTTTATCACCGTATCTGCTGACGGCCTCCTTTACAAATTCGGGGCTTGACACCGCTTTCGTGCCTATGATTACGCGGCTTATTCCGCAGGCAAGCTTCGCTTCGATATCCTCCATCGTCCGTATTCCGCCGCCGGTCTGAACCGGAACCGAAACGGCTCCGCAAATCCTTTCTATCGCTTCGGCATTCACTCCATGCCCCTTTAGCGCGCCGTCGAGGTCTACGACATGTATAAACTCGCCGCCTTGGGCCTCCCATTGCCTCGCCGTCTCCGCCGGGTTATCGCCGTATACGGTAACGTTGTCAAAACGCCCCCTTAAAAGCCTTACGCACTTACCATCCTTTATATCTATAGCCGGATAAATTCTCATATACCGGTACTCCTTTCATAAAAACCGCCGTTTAATTAGTTGTTTTATCCATGAACGCCTTAACCATTTCCATTATGCGTTCTCTTTCCATCTTCATGCTCACCTTGTTGACAACAAAGCGCGCGCTTAGAGGGCATACCGTCTCCAATACGTCAAGGCCGTTTTCGTGAAGAGTCGCGCCCGTCTCTACAATATCCACTATTACATCCGAAAGCCCCACGAGCGGACCTAACTCAACGGAGCCGTTAAGCTTTATAATATCTATGGTCTGTCCCTTTTTGTCCTGGAAATACGCTCTTGCAATATTGGGATACTTTGACGCGACCTTCAAATTTGCAATCTCGTCAAGCTTCCCCTTGAGCTCCGGTCTGCCGCATACGCACATGCTGCACGCGCCAAAGCCCAAATCCACCATTTCATATATGTTTCGGTTTTCCTCAAGCAGCGTGTCCTTGCCCACTATACCTATATCCGCCGCGCCGTACTCGACATATGTCGGCACGTCCGAAGCCTTTACGAGAATAAACTTCATCTTGTTCGCCTCATCGGTGAATATAAGCTTTCTCGACTTCTCTTTCATTTCCGAACAGTCCATGCCTATTGATATAAATATATCCATTGCCAGCTCCGCAAGCCGTCCCTTTGCAAGAGCCACGGTTAAATATCTCATCTGTAATTTATCCTTTCAATTCAAAGTATACGAAACCCGTTTACATTCTGCGAAATCCCAAATCCTGCGGAGTCGGCTCCGGCTCGAACGCGTCGCCGTAGCCCAAGAACTCGTTTACGGTCGTGTCTATGGTATCCTCCCGCTCCAAATCATAAACAGTAAGCCTTCCGTCGGGGTATACGCGCAGTATGCAGGTGTTGTTCGTCGCCCTTGCGTATTCCTCCGACTCCTCAAAGCCGCCGCCGCTTATATACATCTCCGTAAGGCAGCCGTTTACTCTGAGATTTGACGCAAGCTCATATCCGAGCCCTTCGGCGTTCCTTTCGGCATATACAAGCGTTGACGGGACATCGGCGGTCTCGCCCTTATACACCTGCATAATTCTGTTTATGCCTATCGCGCAGCCCACCGCGCCCTTAGGCGAGCCGAAGCTGCCCATTAAATTATCATAGCGTCCTCCCGCGGCTATGGGGAAGCCCACACCGTAGGTATAGCACTTGAAAATAGAGCCGGTGTAATAGTCTATGCTCTGGAGCATACCTAAATCGAGGGATATATACTTCTCAAATCCGTAAAGCGTGAGAAGGTCATAAATACTTTTGAGGTTGTCGAGCGCGACCTTTGAGGTTTCGTTAAGTCCCGCAACATTTGCGCGCTCTATTATTGACGCGTCGCCGAAAAGATAAGGCAGGTCGATCATGACATTCTTTATGTTTTCCTCAATCTTAAGCTTGTCCACAATGTTCTTAATTCCCTGTGAGTCCTTTGAATCTATTCTTTCACGAAGCTTTTCGGTCATTTCTCCGTCAAGTCCAAGCTGCTCGACAAGTCCGTTAAAAAACGCGACCTGTCCAATCTCCATGGAAAATTCCTCTATGCCGAGCGCGAGCATGGCCTCCATCGCCGCCGCAATCACCTCCGCGTCGGCTTTCGCGCTGTACGAGCCAATAAGCTCGATACCGCTCTGCGTAATCTCACGGCGGCGCACACCCTCCGTATGCTCGGCGCGGAACACGCTGCCGGTATACATATATCGAACCGGAAGCTGTAAATTCTGACCTTTGGTTGCCGTCATTCTCGCAATGGATGTGGTGAAATCGGGGCGAAGCGCAAGTATTCTGCCCTGCTCGTCAAAGAACTTGTACAGCTTCTCCTGCGAAATCTGTCCTTTTTCGCTGCTGTAGCAGTCGTAGTATTCAAACGACGGCGACTCTATCTCCTTATATCCGAAGGAGGCGAAAACAGTCCATATAGTGCTTTCAATATCCTTTTTAACCGCACATTCCCCCGGAAGAACATCGCTCACGCCGTTCGGCGTATGTAATTTCCAATCAGGCATATTCTTGTTTCCTTTCCGTAACCCCCTTCGCCGCGCGATACGCGGCGCTCCCGCTTAGGGGAGTTCGGGGTAATTAATATTTATATTTCAAACGGCTTTGCAAGCCCCGCTCGCTCAACAAGCTCGTTTGCGCGTTTTAGCTGTTTAAAGCGGTATTCGGTTATGTCGTGCGTATCCGAACCGACGCTCACTCCCACTCCGGCGCGCTTTATCGCTCCGCGCTTTGCCGCGTTTGTGAGAAAATCATAATAGCAGTTATAGTTTCCCGACGTGTTAAGCTCCCAGAAAATACGCTCCGACCGAAGCACCTCCGGCATGTCAAGACCGTAACGCTCGCCGAGCGCGAATATATCGCAATGCGCGAGTCCCACCGGGCAGCTGTACCGGCGCCGCCACGAAACAAACTCAAAAAAGTCCATCGCGCGAAAATCGTCAAGACTTTCAAACAGAACATAGTCAAGCTTTTCTATATCATACGTAAGCAAATCGTCCGGACGCGGGCGCGTGCCTATTTCAAGCCCCGCCAAAACCTTTATGTATCCAAAATATTTGCGCTTACATTCCGTAAGCTTTTCTATATACTCGCCCATATTCCCGCTGCCTATGGAAAACTGGTGGTCGGTTATTCCCACGACGTCAACGCCGTGATAGATGGCGTTCTCTATAACCTGCTCTGCGGAATTTACTCCGTCATAGCTGAATACCGTATGGTTATGCAAATCCATTATCATATAAAACGCCCTCCTTTCGCCGGTTTTTCATACTATTACTATTTTATTATAGCACTCAAGCGGTGATTTTGCAATAGCAAATGAAAAATCTCCCGAACTTCTGTCCGGAAGATTTTAAAATCAGTCTATGGTTATCACCGGCGGGAGCGAGGTCGCGTGTCCCACAAACTCATCGAGCGCCGGAGCCATATCCTTCGTATCAAACTTACTTGTATTATCGCGGTACTCGTCGTCGCCCTCGTATTTTGCGAGAAATTCTATAAGCTTTACATACATATCCCGCTGCTTGTTAAACACATCGTATGTATAATCCTCGCACAGCTTGTTTGCCATTGCGGCGGCGTCGCGCGCATCCAACATTTTCTTATCCGATTTTTCCGTGGCGGCTATAAGGCTGTCCTCATAGGCGAGGAAAAATTCCTTTACCGCGTTCCCGTAAAGGCTGCGGTTCAGTCCGCACAGCACGTTTAGCGCCCGCGCGTTCCAATACATTGAATACTCGTCATACCCTTTTGAGTCCACCTTGCACATATACGGGGTGTCGGTCATTGCGGCCGCATAATACGGCACAAACGGAGCAAACTCGCTGTTTGCCATACACAGCCACTCTATGCACCCCGCCTCGACCGGCATATCCGGCCGTATCTGCAATATGTGGCACTCCTCCTGCCTTGCGGTAGCTATAGCTCTTACGTACTTGTTGCCGGGTATGTTAAGACTGTACTTGGTGTCCTCATAGCGGTAACGCGTAACGTTCATTACGTCCTTAACCGTTATCTTTTGCGTGGGTTTAAACAAGAGGTCGTACTCCGTTTTATACGGATCCGCCCACATAACGCCGTGAAGTATTCTTCTTCCGCCCCATATGCGGATTGAGTTCGAATCCTTCTCCTCCTCCGCGTATGTCTCCCGCAAATTCATAGCGCCGCTTTTCGGCTTTATAAATCCCTTGGATTTCGGCAGATTTTCTATATCAGCCGAAGCGATAACGTCTTCGGAATTAAAATCCACAACATTTAACATGTAAGCGTTGGGAATAACTGCCGCTTTGTCCGGCGGCAGCTTTATCGCCGCGTACTGATGCCCGGTATATATTTCCATATACCACGCCTCGTTCCTATCCGCAACCATGATTATATTGCCCTCGCCGGAGCCGTATTTGTCCACAATATCGGCGATAATCTCTATTCCTTCCCGCGCCGTCGCCGCTCTTGAAAGAATGAGGTCGTTTACGGAAAGCTCATACAGTCCGTCCGTCACAAACGGGTCCGCCGCTATGGCGCGCGCGTTGGGATACGCGGTTATGGTAGACGTTGCCGCGACGCCCATTTCGTTAAATCCCGCCTCGCCGAACGGAGTTTCGCCCATGCCGCGCTCGGACGAGCCGGGAACCGCCGTATATCTGTATGTATGCTCCGGATACCCGACGCTCAAACCGTTAGCGTCGGTATAACATTCGCCCGGCTCATGCGACTGCGCAGGATGCACAATAAAGCGCTTGCTCTCGTCGCTGTACATATCCTCCGTTCTCGCTATCATTACCGAGCCGTCTGATGAAGCATCCTTTCCTATATAAATGCCCGTGCAGGCATTTACGGACGCCGACGCGAAGCGCGTAAACAACGCCGCGCAAAACAGCGCTCCGAACACCTTCTTAAAATTCATACGTATAACATGCCTTTCAAATAAATCTGATGTTTTTATAATAACTTAAAAACGTCTTTTTGTCAAGTGCATATGAATTTTGAACCATATTGTTTTGTATGTAAAATAATACCATTTGCCGGCGTCAACTATTCGTTTGATCAGTCCTCACCGAACAGAGCACCGTCGTTAAAACGCGTTTATAGCAGATTGAGCATACGGCATGATAAGTCATTGTTTTTTGCTATCATATAGCCTTTAAGGGAGAGAAATTTCAGTAGCGCCGTATGCTCAACTTGCAAGCTGATATTAATATGAAAAAACGATTTTTTCAACGGACGTTTTCGCCAACAGGATTTCCGCGTCGGTCACCGGCTCATCCGTTTCTTTAAATTCGTTATCGGCAATATGTCTGCCTGTCAGTTTCGCGTACCATGTCATGCCCAAGGCGTATCGCCCCAAGCCGTATGACGCGTGAAATGTGTCGCGATGGATCTTTTCTATGCCGCTGTCGAGCATATCCGCAAACACCTCGCCGGAAGGGATAATCCCGTCCGCGTCTATGGACTTTGCGGCCTTAATATACGCTTTTTTATTGCTCTTAAGCATATCATGATAATCCGCGTATTTCAGATATGCAAGTCTTTCGCTGCCGTTTTCGTAAGCCCATGTCTGATGCAGGTATATCGCAGACCTCGGCGAATACTTGCGTATATATTCGTTCATAAAGCCGAGATAGGGCTGATATGTTTCATAGTCGGGCGCGAGGTTACTGACCTGCTGAAGGGTGACAGCGTCCCACTCGTCGCTTATAAGCGCGTCCTTAATCGAAACCATAAACCCTGTCCCTTCTCCGTCAAACTCCATCCCGTAGTCCCTTCTGTCCTCCAGAGCGTTAATATAGTGCGTCCTGAGAGAGCAGCCGCCTATGTACAAATTTACAATTTTAAGCTCCGTCCCGTCGGCCTTCGCGATTTTATGAAGATACCTTGCGGCATCCTGCGAAAAACTGTTCCCTATTGCCAATACTTTCACGTTAATCCTCCTTTTATGTACGGTATTCCCAATTACAGTAAAAGCTTTAAAACGCTTTCCGTAAAGTCCGCAAGCTTTTCTTCCGCCTTCCGCCTCGACACGTCCTTGACCCCGGTATAAAGCTTTATTTTAGGCTCCGTACCCGAAGGCCTTATACAGCACCACATATCATTCGGAAACTCAAAATACAAAACATCGGATTTTGGCAGTCCCGTTTCGCTTTGCGCGCCGCTTTCATAATCTATACGAATACCCTTATCATAATCGCAAAAAGCTGTCACGGTATATCCGCCAATACTCCCTGGCGGGTTGCGGCGCATACCGCTCATGATACCGCGTATCTTTTCCGCGCCCGCAATACCGTCGAGCGTGACGGTGCGCAGCGCTTCACTATAGAAGCCGTATTTTTTAAACAGTCTTTTCATCTGCCCGCAAAGCGTCAGCCCGTTCTCTTTGTAATATGCGGCTGCCTCGCAAATCGCGGCAGCTGCCGCGACAGCGTCCTTATCCCGCGCGTGAGTACCCACGAGACAACCGTAGCTTTCCTCATAACCAAACAGAAACTCGCGCTCGCCGCTTTTTTCGAACAGCTTAATCTGCTCTCCGATGTACTTAAAACCCGTGAGCGTTTCAATCAAACCGACATTATATTCCCTTGCTATGTCCCGCGCCATCTTTCCGGACACTATTGTTGTCACCACGACTCCGTTACCGGGCAGCATATCTCTTTTTTTAAGCTGTGACAAACGGTACTCGCAAACAAGCGCGCCCAACATGTTTCCGGTAAACGGCACGTATTTGCCTGTCGCCGTGTCTTTGGCGTACAATCCCAATCTGTCCGCGTCGGGATCGGTAGCGAGAACAATATCCGCGTCAACTCTTCCCGCAAGCTCCAGCGCGAGCGCGAACGTTTCCGGCACTTCGGGATTTGGACAAGCAACCGTAGGGAACGCTCCGTCCGCCTTCTCCTGCTCCGGAACAACATACACCTTGCTAAATCCGAGTTCGGCAAGTATTCTCCGCACCGGTAAATTTCCCGTACCGTGAAGCGGAGTATAAACTATTTTTATTGACGCCGCCTGCCTTTTAACCGCTTCCGTATTTATGACCGACGCCTTCAAAGCATTTATGTATAAATCGTCGATTTCTTTCCCGATAACATTATACAGTCCCGTCCGCGCGGCTTCTCGCTCCGGCACTGTCATAGCGTCGCTGTACTTTATTTTGTTTATCTCCGTTATGATTTCAGCATCCCGCGGACTGGTTATCTGCGCTCCGTCCTCCCAATACACCTTATATCCGTTGTATTCCGCCGGATTATGGCTCGCGGTGATAACAACTCCGGCTATACATCCCCGTTTTAAAACGGCAAACGACAGCTCCGGAGTAGGACGCAGACTTTCGAATATAAACGTCATAATGCCGTTCGCCGCCAGACAAAGCGCGGCTTCTTTGGCAAATTCCCGCGACATTTTCCTCGAATCATACGCTATTACCACGCCCTTTTTTGCCGCGCCCGCCCTGAGTATAACATTTGCAAGCCCCTGCGTAGCCCTGCGTACCGTGTAGATATTTACGCGGTTTGTTCCCGCGCCCATAATACCTCTCAAACCGCCCGTGCCGAACTCCAAATCACGGCAAAATCTTTCGCGTATTTCTTCTTTGTCGCCGCGTATTTTCTTAAGTTCCGCTACAATGTTCGCGTCAAAATAGCTGTCGTTACACCATAATTCATAATTTTTAAAAATTACTTCATCAGAATACAACATATTTCCCTCAAAAACATCACCGTCGGGGGGCGCGTTATGACACGCGCCCCCTTACCTCTGAAACCGGTCGAATTTTATTAATCCAATTTCATTATCATCCGCAATATTCTTTGCGCGCATACTTCAATCTCCGACCGCGTTATTTTGCCGTCTGCCAGAGCTTGCATAACTCCGTCGCGCTGCCCCTCGGGCATTTTAATATCGTTACCTGCCTTAAGCTCCTTATACTGTTCGGCAAGATTGCACCAGTCGGTTGTAATCATGCCGTCATATCCCCACTCACCTCGTAATATATTGGTGAGAAGCTCATAGTTTTCGGACGCTCTTTCCCCGTTTACAAGGTTATATGAGGTCATTATAACCCACGGCTGCGCCTCCTTCACACATATTTCAAAGCCCTTCAGATATATTTCCCGAAGCGCGCGCTCGGACATCATAGAGTCTGAATTATATCGGTTTACCTCCTTGTTGTTGGCGCAAAAGTGCTTTGCCGTCGCGGCAATATTCTGCGACTGAATACCACGCACCTTCGCTGCCGCCATAATTCCCGAAACCAGCGGGTCCTCGGAAAAATACTCAAAATTTCTTCCGCAGAGCGGGTTTCGGTGTATGTTCATTGCCGGCGTAAGCCATATTCCTATATTGTTCTCCTTAACCTCTTTAGCTCCCGCGGCGCCTATCTTATACATCAATTCCGGATTCCATGTGCAGGCTATCTGCGTCGCGCACGGAAACGCCGTTGTGCAAACGCCCGTTTTTCTATCCACCCGAAGTCCCGCCGGGCCGTCGGCAGTCATAATATTCGGTATTCCGTATTCTTCAAGCGCGCCCATTCCAAATGTGTTGGCGACTCCCGTATTCGGTTTACCGAACGTAAGCTCTACAAGCTGCAAATCCGAAAGCTGCGCCGTGAACGCGTCAAGCGTAACCTTGCCGCTTACAACGTCGGCAAGCATCGCCTTTTCCTCCGGCGCTTTTTCCGTGTTCGCTTCATAAATGCAATCATGCCCGTGTTTCTCGGACGGATAAAGCTTCTCGAAGCTGCCGTCGCTGAGCATTCGCTTTTCAAGCTTCTGCGGCGCGCACTGCTGCGTAAGCTGCTGTGTTATTATATCTTCCTCAACTATATACTCGTAATCGGCCTTAACCGTATTTCTGACCGAATTGCCTATATGGAAGCCGTACGCGCCCTTTTCAAGAACATACGCCGATTTCTTAACCTTTCCCGTATCGTCATAGCTCGCCATCGAGGCAGCTTCGAACTCCATAAACACCGTTCTTGTCTCACCCGGTTCAAGTTCCTTTGTCTTCGCGAACGCCGCCAGCTCTCTTGCGGGCTTGCCGAGCTTCCCCTGCGGCGCGCTGTAATATACCTGCACGACCTCCTTGCCGCTTATTTCGCCCGTGTTCGTAACATCCGCTCTTACCTTTATACGCCCCGCTTCCTCGCTAACGCGAACGCCGGTTATTTCAAAGCTTGTATAAGACAGTCCAAATCCGAACGGATAGTTTACCCTGTCTTGCGCTCCCGGAATTGTTTCGAAATACCGGTAGCCGACATATATATCCTCGTAGTATTTTACGTAATCGTCTGACTCATTGAAGCTTTCCGAGGAAGGATAGTCCGAAAATCTCTTTGCGAAGGTATCCACAAGCTTGCCCGACGGATTTACATCACCGCAAAGAACGTCTGCCACAGCAAGGCCGCCTTCCATGCCGGACTGCCACGCGTACAAAACAGCGCCTATTCCGTCGTCGGAATGATACCACTCGGTATCCGTCTGCGCGCCCGCGTTTATCACAACAATTATATTGCAAAAATTCGCCTTTACCTTGTCCACCATTTTCCGCTCCTGCGCGCTCAGGTAGAAATCTCCGTCATCCGGCTCTCCCATTCTGTCCACAAACTCGCTTGAAAAGCGGCATATTGTTATAATTGCCGTGTCCGTAAATTTCTTCGCCTCATAAATTAGCCCGTCGGGGATTTCAGGCTCCGTGGTCTTGCCGTTTTCCGCTCCCTTAGCGTACTGTCTTTCAACCTCGTTCTTATAGAACTCTGTTAACTCGTCAAAAAGGCACACTTTTCCTTCTCCGGCTTTAATATTAAGACCGTCGCATATGTTTCGCACGTATTCGACCGTAACATCTCCCGAACCGCCGCCGCCTTTTACATAATCTATCTGGGCTTTTCCGAATACCGCTATTTTTGTCCCCGCCTTAAGCGGCAAAACGCCGTTGTTTTTAAGAAGAACCATGCCTTCCGCGCCCACCGTCCTCGAAAGCTCGATATGCTCCCCGGACGCCGTAACCCTTTTGCCTTCCCTGCCCAACGGCAGACAAGGCGCGTAATTTGCTCTTGCCCATTTTTCCATAAAAAAACTCCTTTATGTATAATTTACTCATAAGCGCGTAAGCTTCCCGCCAAACGCACTCCTTTAATACTTGCTTCGCTTTAGATTATATACCGGTTTCCCGTCAAAATCAACATCAAGAAAACAACTTTTCAGAGAAAAATCCAAACTTATACAAAAACGCCGTATCCAAAAGATACGACGTTTTTGTATATGTATCAGTAACTACCATGTTATGATATATGAATTTAGTTGAAAATTTCCGTCCTCAGCAGGCTTGTAGCCTTCCAATTCTTCCGGAGCCGCAAGCTTAACGGCGCTTTCCGTTATTATGTTCTCACTCCCAAAGCTCTTTATGTCAAGAACGGGCGCATTATATTTTTTCATATTGTCTTTCATAGTCTCTGTCCTCCTAAATTATTCAATCGTGAATGTGGCCTTAACATCTGCCGGCGCGCCAAGAAGTATTACCGAAAATACCGCGTTGCCGCCTTGCATATTACCTATTTCAAAGGTTTTCTCAAGCGTCTTGTTATCGGTTTCGCTTGTGAAAACGCCCTTAAACGATTTATGTGAAAGATCCACTGTCACATCCCAGAAATATCCCGCGTTACTGCTATCATCATCTGTCTTTACGACCTCTTTCCGGTCGGATTGGCCTATATCCGGCGTTGCAGTCGGCTCCGCCGTGGGCGTAGGCGTCGGGGTCGCCTCCGGCCAGCCTGACGCCGGAGGCGGAATCTCGTCCGTCTGATACGCCGTCATAGAATGAATTTCCCAGTTTACGGTCGTGGGAATCTCCATCACGCCGTCGCCTTCACCAACATTGAAGTCATCACGCTGCGGGATCGCAACAGGCCAGAGCCTGAAATTACCCGAGCCATAATTCTCAATAGTTGTTAAATCCTTATTGCTGTTTTCGTCTATGCTATAATCCGCTCCGTCATAGCTGTAATAAGTTTTTGCGCATTGTGGATTTTTTTCATTGCCGTTTGGTGAGATAATAAAACGCATGGTATGCATTTTATCCTTGTCGGCTTCAACAATCTGCTTTCCCCTCCACGTCATACCATTGACTTCACTGATACAGCTTCCCTCATGGGTAAGCTTAAGACCTATATACGGAGACTCTGCTGAATAATCCTCAAGAGAAACTTTAAACCGCACATCAAGCACAATATTCTTATTCGTTACAAAGCGTTCGCCCGGAATCTTAAATGTTGTTTTGTATTCGCTCGCTTTCTTTTGCTCAACCTTTATCGGCGCGTCCGACACGGTTCTCGGCTTGTCCGAATAAACCCTTGTCGCTCCGCCTGTGCCGAAAAATGAAACGTCAATACTGCCCTCCTGCTTGATTGTGCTTATAGAGTCGTCAAAATATTTTTTATCGCTCAAATTAAGGATATACTCCTTGTCCGTCTCCGACGGGGTCGGCGTCGCCTTCGGCGGCTCGGGTATCTTGTCCGTTTGGTATGCCTTAAACGAGTGGAATTCCCAATTTACCGGCGTGTCAAGCACAGATCCATCGTCTGTATTATGTTCGTCTCTGCCTCCGCTCGGTATTGATGTCGGCATAAACCTTAACTGCGCGGTTTCATCATTTTCTGCAACATAGCCCCAGTTTACCGCGGTCTCCGCAACAGCGCCGCCGGTTTTTGTCTTGTAATCCGCGCCGTCAAGACTGTATTTCACAACGGCTTTTCCATCCTCCTTGCTTAACACATAGCGCATATGATGCAGTGTATCTTTCTCACTCTCCTTGAGCTGAATTCCTCTCCATTCCATGCCGTCGCAATTGACCAAGTTATTTGATGTGTATAATCTCAGTCCTATATACGGTGACGGCTGAGCATAATCGTCAAGATATACCTTAAACTCAATGTCAACTACTGTGTTCTGTGCGGTTGAAAATGCCTTTGCTTCTGTCCAGAAAGTGCCCTTCCAGTCCGACATCTTTTCCTGTTTTACCTTAATCGGTTTGTCTGTATCCTTCTCCCAATCTTCACAGGTTATGCTTGAACCTTCACCTCCGTAATAGTAGAGATTTGCGCTTCCTTGCTGCGTAGTTGTATTGTTTGTATGGTTAAAATACTTTGCGTCACTGATATTAAGAATATAATTGGGCTCCTCCGCCGACGCAAACGGAATGTACAGCGAAACGAGCATGGCGGCGCTCAAAAATGCCGCCAATATTCTTTTACGGTACTTCTGTGTCATGTTTTTCATTCCTTTCCTGCAATGTTGAATTTATTCCAATCATTCAACTGTGAACTTGGCCTCAACATCTTTCGGCGCGTCAAGAAGTATTACCGAAAATACCGCGTTGCCGCCTTGCATATTATCTATTTCAAAGGTTTTCTCAAGCGTCTTGTTATCGGTTACGCTTGTGAAAACGCCCTTAAACAAATCATGCGAAAGATCCACCGTCACATCCCAGAAATATCCCGCGTGACTGCTATCAGCTGCTGTTACGACCTCTTTACGTTCGGGTTGGACTATATCCGGCGTTGCCGTTGGCGTAGGCGTCGGTTCAGCTGTGGGCGTCGGGGTGGGTTCCGGCTCCTTATTGCCGCCGTCCGATTTGATCGAAACATCGTCAAGCATGATGTAGTTATTCAACATATTACTGGGCTGACCAACTTTTAATATCGCTACGGTTACGGTATCCTTCTCATCTGAACTCATTATTGTTCTTATAAGCGCGTCATCGCGCGCCGTAACATCAATCGTCTCACCATTTATATTGAAATTTATTTTACCCTTTGCCACATCGTACTCAATCTTAACGTCACGCCATTCGCCAAACTCCCAATTTAATGTTTTTTCCGATGTTGTTCCCGAACTCAAAACTTCCCCTGCGTATACGGGCGGCCATATACTTCCTGAGCTCTTCATTTGTCCGTGTACTACTGGATCTACTGTACCCACCGTGTCTTCAAACGTAAGTATTCTGTCTGCCGGGGTTGTTTTCGCATCTTTGAAAAACACGCCTTCTTCGGTTCCGTCCGCTATATCTACAGACAAATCATACTTACGCACTCTCTCCCAACCGTCTTTTTGATCAAATCCGTCCGGGTCTGAAATCAAAGCCTTAAAACTTATTTCGAGCTTTTCCTTAGGCTTCTTCACGGTGTAGCGCACGGCGCTGTCAAAACTTTGCTCGTCGGATCCATGTCCCCTTGTACTTTTAAGTATCTTATTTGACGGGTTTTTCGGATCCTTTTCAACAATTGTCTGATAATTTATAGCGCTGAAACCACCTGAATAGTTTCCTCGGCTTATCAATCCGCCTGTTCTTATTCCGTTTTGCATCGGAGCCATTCCCACCGTGTCCGCTTCAAAATCGCTCCCCGCCTCGTTGGTTATTTCATTCTCGTATCTGTACAGTCTGAAATTATCAAAATACACGTCCCCCGTGGTAAGCATTTTAAGTATTATCTTAACAGGATTCTCTAAATTCAAACCGTTATAGTTCTCGAGGTCAAAGTATGCCTTATCATATGTCTGTGGATTGGCAGCAGACGCCGTATAGTTCAGTCTGCCTTGCCAATACATGGTGAGCTTTGTGCTATTCGAAGCAAAATTGCTGAAAATCATTGTATTAGGTATCCAAATGTTAGGATAATTAGCAACCCAACCGTCGTTAATTTTTTTATCATCGACAATAAATACATTGCTTCCATCGTATTTTATCAATCTAATTTGTTTCTCCTCCTGCTCCACGATAATTTCAAAACTCGACAAGTCGGGGTCTTGGTGTCTTAGTACGGAAAAATCGAACGCAAAGTCTTTTGGCAGCGTTCCGTCGTAAAGCGTAACTGCGTTTTCCTCGCCTTTCTCCGCAGCGGACAGCTTCAAAACATGATTGGCTTTGTCCGTCTCAAAAAGCGCGTTATACGCGTCATCAGTTTTTATTTCGACAAACGAGCTTCCCATCGGTGAGGAAACTATTTCCGCCGACAAGTTCCCGCTTGTATCCGGCAGCTGTCCGTCCTCAAAGTCACGAATCATAAACACAGGATCCGCCACCGCGGGATTATCCGCCACCGCGGCAAACTGCGGGATTAGAGAACACCCTATAGCTGCCGCCGCCGCGAGAGCCGTCAATTTGAATTTTTTCATTTTCTTTCTCACACCTCTTTCTGAAAAAATGAATTAAGTTTTAAGATAAATAAAATTCCGAGTCGTTTTCCTGCAATTGTCTTGCAAGCTATGTTCATCCGACCTTTTTTATTATTTCTATTGTACCGCAGCGGAACGGCGCCGGTCAATGTCCAATATTTAACTTTTCGGCGGACACATTTAAACCTGTTTCGATAATTACGAGAATTTCACTTATTTTCAGGTCAATGCCAAACATTCGCTTGACTTTGGCATTTGTATATGGTAGTATTTAGGTATTGATTACTATAATACGGAAACGGAGGTTCATAAGGATGCCCTATCTTGACAATGATATGAAAGCCATAATCAAATATCGTATGGACAGCATCGAAAGCGCCATGTATACCGTCGTCGGCGAGCTTGGTATCACGGCGTACCGCACAAAGGAGCCGGTCCCCTTTTCGGAAAGGACGTCCGGAGAGCGGCTTGACCTTAAAATCGGCGACAGCTGGGGCGAAAAGTGGGACTGTGCATGGTTTCGCTTTACCGGGACGGCGCCCGACGGCGACGGGCGCGAAGCGGCGCTTATTATCGATATAAACGGTGAGCTATGCATTTTTGACGGGCAAGGCTGCCCGATACGCGGACTTACAAATGTCAGCTCGGATTTCGATCGCAGTCTCGGAAAACCCGGGAAAAGAATATATCATCTTCCGGCGGGAACGCGGGAAATAGATATATGGGGCGACGCCGGCTGCAACGACCTTTTCGGGCACCGCAAAGAGAACGCGGCGATAAAGGAAGCGTATACCGCGCTCGTAAACGAGGACGCGCGCGGGCTGTACTATGACCTTGAGGTGCTGTATGAGCTTATGGAGCAGCTTCCCGACGACAGCGCGCGCGGAAAAAGCATATTGTGTACAATGTTTGACGCGGTAAGAGAGCTGGACGAGATAAACAGCGAAACGGCGCGCGCCGCGCGAGCTCGGCTTTGTACGGAGCTTAATAAAAAAGGCGGAACGCCGTCGCTTAAAATTCTTGCGAGCGGACATTCGCATCTGGACCTCGCCTGGCTTTGGCCTATACGCGAAACAAAGCGCAAAGCGGCGAGAACCTTTGCGACGGCGATTGCCATGATGGAGCGCTATCCCGACTATATATTCGGCGCGACGCAGCCGCAGGCATACGCGTGGGTAAAGGAGCAGTACCCCGCATTGTACGAGAAGGTTAAGCAAAAGGTCGCTGAAGGCAGATGGGAGCCGCAGGGCGCTATGTGGGTGGAGGCGGACACAAACATATCGGGCGGCGAGGCACTTATACGTCAGATAATATACGGCAAGCGGTTTTTCAAGGATGAATTCGGCGCTGATATTGACACGCTGTTTCTGCCGGACGTTTTCGGATACACCGGCGCGCTGCCGCAAATAATGAAAAAAACGGGAATTGAGTATTTCCTGACCATAAAGCTTTCATGGAATGTATATAACACATTCCCGCACCATTCTTTTATATGGAAGGGCATAGACGGCAGCGAGGTTATCGTCCATATGCCGCCCGAGGGCGTGTATAACAGTTCCGCGTCGCCGCGCGCCGCGCGTTTTATCGAGAAAAGCTTTATAGACAAGGGGCGTCTTGACGAATGTCTTATGCTTTTCGGCATAGGCGACGGAGGCGGCGGTCCCGGCATGGAGCATCTCGAACGGCTGAAAAGGGAAAAGAACCTCGACGGAATTGCTCCCATAGAGCAGGAGCCTACAAGTAAATTCTTCAAGCGGCTTACGCGTGACCGGGACAAGCTCAAAGTCTGGAGCGGTGAACTGTATCTCGAAAAGCATCAGGGCACATACACCACGCAGGCTGTGAGCAAGCTGTACAACAGAAGGTCGGAGTACGCGCTGCGGGAGCTGGAATTTGCCGATGTGCTAAGCGGCAGGAGAAGCACGAGCAAGGACAGGCTTGACGATATATGGAAGGAAGTGCTTTTGTACCAATTTCACGATGTTCTCCCCGGCTCGTCAATAGACAGGGTTTATGACGAATCGCGCGAGCGATGCCGCAAAATACTTACCGAGCTTGAATACTCAACTGTCGATATATACAATTCGGTTTTTGACAGAGCCGGCGAAGGCTTTACCGCCGTTAACACCGCGCCGTATAGGAGAAGCGAATGGATAAAGCACGGCGGGGAATGGTTCTTTGTCACCGTGCCGCCCATGGGATACGCCGCTATAACCGAAGCGGCGAGCCCCGAAAAAGCGGTGTACGCGGCAGACAGCACGCTATCTAACGACGAGC
This sequence comes from uncultured Clostridia bacterium, assembly GCA_947628515.1. GTDB lineage: Bacteria > Bacillota > Clostridia > UBA1381 > UBA1381 > Ornithomonoglobus. The sequence continues at coordinate 38,481 of CANRAG010000002.1, forward strand.
TGAAAATCACATTTAACCTTGACGGTACCGTAGCGTCCGTGCTTGACATTAGGACGGGGCGCGAATACATAAGCGGGGACTCAAATGTTCTGGAGATATACGAGGATAACGGTAACGCGTGGGATTTCAGTATCCTTGCCCGTGACATGGCACGCAAGCGCTGCAAGCTTATAAAATCCGAATATTATACGGACGGGCCCGCCGCTGTTTGCGAGCACACATTCGCTGTCGGCAGTTCCGAAATCGTTCAGAAAATTGTTCTGACCCTCGGCTCGCGCCGCGTTGATTTCGTGACAAGAGTGGACTGGTGGGAAACGCACAAAATGTTAAGAACGTCATTTGCCGCGAACGTCATGACAAATCACGTCACCTGCGATATACAGTTCGGAAACATAAAGAGAACCAATAATACGAACACAATGATAGATACGGCGCAGTATGAGATATGCGCGCACAAGTGGATAGACCTGTCGCAGGCAGATTACGGCGTGTCCCTGCTTAATAACTGCAAGTACGGACACAGTGTAAACGGCAATATTATGGACATAAATCTGCTTAGAAGCACCACCGCGCCCGGCGAGACTGCGGATAAGGGAGTTCATGAGTTCACATATTCGTTCTATCCCCACGAGGGCGGCACAAACGCCGGCGGCACAGACGCGGAAGGATATAAACTCAATATGCCCGTAAGATGCATTGACAAACTGCCGCCAAAAAACAGTTTCTCGTTAGTTAAAACGGATAAAAGTAATATAGTCGTTGAAACCGTCAAGTACGCCGAGGACGGCGATGATATAATAATCCGCGCATATGAGAACAGCGGCGCCCGCGCCCGCGCGGTGTTCACGCTCGGTATAGATATAGACGGGGCGTATCTGACGGACATGACGGAGGAAAACCCAAGGCGTATCGACGCGGACAAAAACAGCTTCAGCGTCGATTTCAATCCGTTTGAAATAAACACTATACGCTTAAAAAAGGCTGTAAATAAATAATTACTGTAAAGGAGATGGCACAAAATGTTTAACTTAAACGAAGCCGATAGAAAATTCACAGAGGAAATGTGGAGCAAAATAGACAATAAGATGAAAGCGGTCGTCCCGCGCACCGTCGGCAAGATACCGTCGAAATCGGAAAACGGAAAATTCGATAATATGGTCGAGAAGGACATTACATGGTGGACTAACGGATTTTGGCCCGGAATGATGTGGCTTCTGTATGTTGGAACCAAAAACGATATATATAAAAACGCAGCCGAAATCGCAGAGGAGCAGCTTGACGCGGCATTTTCGGAATACGACCTCCTGCATCATGACGTGGGATTTATGTGGAATATTTCAAGCGGCGTTAATTATCGTTTGTTCGGAGGCAAAAAATCAAAAGTGAGAACATCTATCGCAGCCGACATTTTAGCCTCACGCTATAACGCGAGCGGTAAATTTATACGCGCGTGGAACGAGGACAAAGTGGGCTGGGTAATAATCGACTGTATGATGAATATACCCATTCTGTATTGGGCGAGCAGAGAGTATAACGATCCGAGATTTAAGTATATCGCAATGAACCATGCGGACACGGTCATGAAAACGCATATCCGCCCCGACGGTTCGGTTAATCATATAGTCAATCTCGACACGGTTACCGGCGAGCCGATAGAATCGTTCGGCGGGCAGGGGTACTGTGACGGCTCATCATGGTCAAGAGGTCAGGCATGGGCTATATACGGCTATGTTCTAAGCTATATTCACACGGGTAAGCAGGAGTATCTCGATACCGCAAAGAGTGTCGCGCACTATTTCATTTCCTGCGTGTGCGGCGACTGGCTGCCGAGAGCCGATTTCAGATGTCCCGACGAGCCGGTTATATACGACTCCACCGCCGGCGCGTGCGCGGCATGCGGCATGCTTGAGATTGCGCGTTGTGTCGGAGAGCATGAGAAAAAGCTGTATCTAAACGCGGCGCTAAATATCTTAAAGGCAATGGAAAAAGAATTTTGCTGCTGGGACGATACGGTGGATTCAATCCTCGGCATGGGCACCGGAGCATACCACGAAAGCCCGCAGGAAAGACATACGCCGATTATCTACGGTGATTACTTCTTCATTGAGGCAATCTATAAATTAAAAGGCTTTGATATGTTGTTCTGGTAATCCTATCCTAAACCTAAAAGAGAGAGGGAGCCGCTTTCGCGGCTCCCTCTCTCTTTATTCAAGCTTTACATATTCAAGAAACTTATCCGCGATAAACGCGTGTTCCACCGAGTTCGGATGAACTCCGTCCTGTGAGTACCGCTCCGGCTCCGACACGATATACCGCGCCGCAAACAGACCGTCATTCTCGGTTTTTCCGTCTTTTCACTTATAGCCGCTTCTCCTTTTTTAGTCATAGCAAAACTCCTGATGCGTTTTAATAAACTCAACAAGCTCGTCAACCTGCGTGTATGCCATCGCGACCACGGTGTCCGCAGCTCCGTAGTAAATGGCAATTCTGCCCGTGGGCGCGTCGCATAGCGCCGCGCACGGGAATACCACGTTTGGAACGTCGCCCACGCACTCATACTGTGTGCGCGGCGCGAGCAGGTACGGTTTAGCTCTGTACTTAACCTTCCACGGCTTGTCCGCGTCAAGAATAGCCGCGCCCATACTGTAGTTTAAACCCTGACAGGTTTCCAATACGCCGTGGTAGAAAAGCAGCCAGCCTTCTCTTGTTTCGATGGGGATAGGGCCTGCGCCAATTTTTACCCAGTCCCACGCGCTGTCCGGCGACATAACATGCCTGTGTCTGCCCCAGAATGTCATGTCGGGACTTTCACTGTAGAAAATATCGCCGAAATTAGTATGTCCGTTATCACTCGGACGGCTTAGCATGGCGAAGTTGCCGTTTATCCGCTTCGGGAACATTACCCCGTTTCTGTTACAGGGCAGAAACGCGTTTTCAAGCTGGTAAAACTTATCAAAATCGAACGTGTACGCCACTCCGATTGTAGGGCCGTGATAGCCGTTACACCATGTCACGTAATATCTGTCCTCGATAAAACACACTCGCGGATCATAACCGAAAACAAAATTATTTATCTCGTCGTTATCGCTTATGAACTTAATCGGATTGGGTTTTATCTCCCAGTTAATTCCGTCGCTGCTCCTGCCGCAGTACAGCTTCTGCACGCGGCATGTGTCATCGCTTCTGAACACCCCGCGAAATTCACCCTTATACGGCACGACAGCGCTGTTGAATATGCTGTTGGAATTTTTTATCGCATCCCGCGTTATGATGGGATTTTTCGAGCTTCGCCACACAACGTCGGTACAGCCTTTGGGTCTGTCCTCCCACGGCATGTTCTCGATTGCGCTGCCTATTATCATATTGCTCATACCGATTAATCCTTTCAATTCTTAATGTTTCTGTTATTGTTCAAGCCCAAATACGTCTGAAATCGGCGTCATCGATTTCGCGCTGTCCCACACGAACGCTTTCGCGGTACAGCCGCTGAGTCCGTCCGTGTTCAAGCTGCCCTTAAACGCGGTCTTTGTCAGACTCTCTCCGTCAAACTCCTTAATCTCCACATCGACCAGCCTGCCGCTTTCATCATAGAGCGCTACCGCCAGCGCGGCATGTTTTGAAACGGACGGGTGGTCGTTACGAACTCTTACGGCATAGTCTGCCGTATCACCCTTTATGTCAAGCGTGCCGGAAACAATACGCAATGTGTCGTCGTCGTTTAGCTTGTACATCTTTATATAGTCAAAGTTCCAATATACCGATGTAACGAGATCCGTCTCCGCGTCGCCGTCGTTTGACATATTATCGTCAGCGGGACATACGTTCATATATAGTCTTATTCCGTTTTCAAATAACGCGTTTGTATTAAGGTTGTCGCATTTGAACTCGTTTATAAGCCTTCCGTCCGATATTGTATAAACCTTGCCGGTTACGGGGTCTATAACAAATTTCACCGTGCGATAGCCGTCGTCAGCTCCGGGCGTATATATCTCCGCGCTGACATTTGAGTTGGCGTAAATATTGAAATTGGTCAGAGCCAACGCCAGACGCGCCTTCGGCGAAGCGCCCGTTTCGTAGTCGTCAAGCGTCACCTTGTATCTTGACTCTATCACAATGGGCTTGTCTATCGCTATAGTTGCGGGCGCGGGCGTAAGGACTTGGAGATACCCGCCCCAGATCGACTTCTTCTGCTGTCTTACAATAAAGACATCGCTTGTGCTGCCCGACATTACGCCCGACGTCGAATTGAGCATTCCGCCGCCTTCCGTTATCGCTCCCGCTTGATCGTTTACCGTTATATTATCGTCTATATCCAGAATATATGAGTCCGCTATAAACGGTTTTTCCTCGGCCTCCGCTATGACATTTGTCGAAACCGTCTCTCCCGCCTCTATCGGGGTGGGAACACCGTCAACATTTGCCCACACCGTTATATCCGACGGATTGTACAGCTTTACTCCGTCCGGCGCGTTTGTTACGGTAAGCTGACGGCACGCCGTTACGTAATCGACAAGCTCTATTGTAGTCGGATTCCATATGGTATCGCTGTTGTCCTCAAGATATTTGGCAAATATCTCGAACTTATCCCATATATCGCCTCTCGGCTCATCCTCATCCGCGCTAAACTGCCAGGCGTGACCGGCAAGGAAAAGCATCTTCCATTCGGACGAGGCGTCCAGAGCCTTAAACTCATCCATGAATTTCTCGGTCGTTCCGTTTTGCCAATCTCGTTCCACAGACACCCAACCTGTCGGGTTCAAATCATAGAAGCTTGCCGGAACATCATATTTACCGGTCATTATGCAGTTTCTCGCGTATCTGTAGCCCACGCTCTGAATTATGCCGAGCCTTACAGGGTCCGACGACGCGCTGCACGCGTACGGGTACGCCAATCCGCCTATCGGGCTGCCCCAATTGTTATCAAGCGTTGTTTTGGATAGCTCCAGTTCTCTTAAAAACTCGTCGTTGGTCGCCTCGTCAAGCTGAGGATGAGTGTTGCTGTGCGATGCAACCTCCATGCCGGCATAGTATTCTTTTAAGTTCTCCAAAGTTCTGGGCGCGTAATTGCCCGGTACTATATTAAATGTGGCCTTTGCATTATGCCGACGGAGAATTTCTATCGCTTTCAAATCTTGGTCAACACACCAGTCAGCGCCGTCGTCAAGGCTTATCACCGCCGCCTTCATCTTACCGTCCGGGTACGCTCTTACTATACTGTCTTTGAGTTCGGACGGGATCGGTACCGCTGTCGGAACGGGGTTTGCCGTGGGATATTCCTCATTATCCGTGCCCGTGATCGGGTCGGGAATATCATCCGTCTGATACGCCGTCATAGAATAAATTTCCCAGTTTACGGTCGTGGGAAGCTCCGCCGTGCCGTCGTCCGTGCCAACGTTAAAGTTCTCGCCGTTCTCGCCTCTGTCTTTCGGGATTGCAACAGGAGCCAATCTGAAGTTCAAACCGTCTCCGCCGTCGTCACTCTGCCCGTAATTAGCTATTGTTGTAAGATCCTTCTCGCTTCTGTCCTCAATAGAATATGCCGCTCCGTCATAGCTATAGTAAATTCTCGCGCAGTTCGGGTTTGTTTCGTTGCCGCTTGACGCTATAACGAACCGTACCGTATGCATTTTATCCTTTTCCTTTTCGGTAATCTGCCTGCCCTTCCACGTCATACTGTTCGTTTCGTTGATATAAGTCTTTTCGTGGAACAGTTTAACTCCCACAAACGGTGAGTCCTTTGTATAGTCCGCAAGCGAAACCTTGAACTTCACATCGAGCACGATATTTTTATCGGTTGTGAAGCCCTTTCCCGGGATTTTGAATACGGTTTTATATTCGCTCGCTTTCGTTTGCTCAACCTTTATCGGCTCGCTCGACACGGTTCTCGCGGCGTCCGAATATACTCTTGTCGCCCCTGTCGTGCCGAAGAAGGAAACCGTTTCGCTGCCGGTCTGTGAAATCGTATTGTTCGTATCGTCAAAATATTTTTGGTCGCTCAAATTAAGGATATACTCCTTGTCCGCCTCCGACGGGTCCGGCGTCGCCTTGGGCGGCTCGGGCTCCTCGTCCGTTTGGTATGCCTTAAATGAGTAGAATTCCCAATTTACCGGCGTGTCAAGCGGAGTTTCTCCATCTACTATTTCGCCGTCTCTGCCCACGCTCGGCAAGGACACAGGCATAAATCTTAGCATCGCCGTGTCGCCTCCGTCACCGTCACGTCCCCAGTTTTCCGCGTCCGCCGGAATAACGGGATCGCTTATAACGGTCGTTTTATAGTCCGCGCCGTCAAGACTGTATTTTATGGCCGCGTTACCGTCGCCGTCTTTGGAAAATACATACCGCATATGATGACGCTTATCCTTCATGCCGCTTGTGAGCTTCATACCGCGCCATTCCATGCCGTTACAATTTATGTAATTATTTTTCGTATACAGTCTTAATCCAACATACGGCGACGGCTTGGAATAGTCGTCAAGGTATACCTTGAACTCGATATCGACCACGGTATTCTTGTCAACGGAAAAATTCTTCGCCTCCGTTTGGAACGCGCCTTGCCAGTCCGACATGATGGTTTGAGTTACTTTAATCGGCTCGTCGGATACCTTATCCTGGCCGTTTGAGGTTATACTGGATCCCGGGCCTCCGTAATAGGATAAATCCGCACTGCCATCCTGCGTGGTTGTATTGTTTGTATGGTTAAAAATCTTTGCGTCACTGATGTTAAGAATGTAGTCACCGTCAACGGCGAGAGCCGCAAGCGGCGTGAATGCGGAAATAAGCATTGCCGCGCCCACCAATGACGACAATATTCTCCTACCGTATTTTTGTGTCATGTTCCTTCCTCCCTGTTCTTTTTTATCACATATCCGCGCACGGCGAATAAAATGAGTCTTACTGATAATTTTTGATTACAAGAATTTGCCTCGGCGCGCCGTAGTCGGAGCTTACAAACACCAAATCGTTCGGTTCAATATCGTTTATCCCTTTAAGCTCTACCTCTTTGCGCTTTGCGTCGTACCAATAAACATTGGTGGAGCCTGCGCCGTACACGCCAATCTTGGTTATCCACAGCTTATCGCTTGTTATGCCCGACTCGGTCGTTATACCCGGAGCCTTGTAGTAGTCGCCCTGGTTCGTGCTGTTTTCATCTATGCCTATAACCATTGAGTTGGCTCCTACCTCCTTGACAATTCCGACGGTACGCTCGTATACGACCGAACTCTGGCTTGTGCCCATCAGAGACTGCCTGGAAAGATTTAGCTTTGAGTAATCGCAGCGGCTGTCGAAAATTTCACTCGCGCCAACCACATTGTTCCTGTTGTCATACTCTATCTGCCATACGTCGCCCTTGTCTATCTTATCTGCCTTTTCCTTGTTTTCGTCGTATTCCATGGTGTATACTACCGGCTTACCCATAACGTAGCCCGAAATTTCCGTAACGATCGTTCCCTCGTCGTTAACGCTCGTTTGCACTCCCGAAACTATAACGCAATCGCTGTCATAATACGAAACGTCCTTTACCTTTGTGCTGACGGATGCCGCGCCGGGGAATATAACCATTATCGAAGCCACATTACAATATGAGATATTATACGCCGCGCAGTCGTACTGACGATTGTGTACAAGGTTTGACGAGCCGGTCTTTACCTGCCAGCTTCTTTCGTCCGCGGATGACAAATCAAATATCATAACATCATCCGCCGGAATGAAATCGGTAAAGAATGTCCTGAAGCATCTTCTTATCCCGCGCACGCCCGGTCCGGCGTCGCCCGCGGTATTTGTATATGTGCTCAGAATACCGACATTCATACGGTCTATGGTTACGTCTACGCCGCTTTTTATATCATTGCCGGTATAGTTCCAGTTATTATATACGGTCGGCGTTATGATTTGCGAAACCTCATTCTTTTCGTTAATCTTGTAAGCTATGAGCCGGTTTTGCATAGCCTGACCGCCAAGAGTGTCAAAAACCTTCATCGCGTCGGTCGATTTGCCGTTAAGCGTCAGTCTTGACGCCAATTTCAGCTTTTCCACCAATTCGGTATTCTTTCTGAACATTTTTACCAGCACCGTTTCGCCGTCGTCGTCTATCGCGCCCTTCATGAGGATCGCATAGTCATACGCCGAAGAATCCACGGTGTACGCCGCTACCTTGCCGTTCGCGTCAAGATAGAGAGTACCGGTGTATCCGGTCTTTAAGTCTACGAGGTTGGCGCGCGGAACTATTTCGTAAACGGTATCGTTTATCCTGATTTCATCATCGCTAAAGGATGTTATTGTTCCGCTTACCTTTTCGGTCGAAATATGTATATCCGCGTATTGCTCGCCGCGTATGTTCCTGCTTCTTGCCACCGATATTACAATTTCGGGTTTTATTCCGGCTGCGGTAGTTTCCGTGCCATCCTTAAAATATCTGTACTCCGTGCCGTCCTCCAAATCGATTGGGGAATATCTCGTGCTCGCGTCATTGGTTATTACGGCGCTGTTACTCATCGGGTCCGTTACGTCGGAAACAAATATTCTGCCTTCCTCCGAGTTTACGCTTCGGACTACGTATGTTTCATAACTGTTTATGAACAAAACGTCATATGTGCCGTTGCCGTCACTGTCAAGCAGACGCATATCCGTCGAATAGTCCGCAAACGAGCCAAAATCGATGTTGCCTATAATATCCTCATAAACACCGTTTACAATAACCGGCGCGTTGTCGGCCATGCTGGCTGTTTTTTGCTTTGAGCTGTCGTGGACGTAGTAGCGCAGTCTGTTCCCGCTAAAGCTCTCAAAATCGCTGTACGCGATTGAAATTACGGTATTGTCGCTCTCTTTCTCAAGAACGTACAGTATCTTCATTTCGTCCATCTCATAGTAGCAGGTCACGCGCTTGCCGAGCATATCCTCGCCAATCAGCCCGTCGTCCGTATAAATCTCGCTGTCTATTTTAACGCCGTTCTCGCCCACATCCGAAGCCTCGCTGTAGAGTCCTGTTCTTTCCAGCGCCGTAATATGGCCTGTAACCTTTTCCACGTTAAAATACTTGTTTAAAAGATTTTCGCCCTTTTGTATTTCATAATCTTCATCGCATATATCCGTTTCAAGGGCGTTGCACACCATTACCGCCGCCTGTTCCTTTGTTACCGTCGAATTCTCGTTAAGCGATACGTAACGGCCAAGCTCCAAACTCGCCGCCGTGCTTATGTACCCGTCCGGATAGCCCCCGGCGTATTCGGCATAAACCGAATAGCCCAGAACAGTGACAAGCACCTTCATCATATCTCTGTATACCACCGGCTCGTTAGGCCTGAACGTTCCGTCGTCATAACCGGTCATAATGCCGAGATCGGATATAAACTGTACGGTGGCGTAGTTTTTATCATCAAATCCGACGTCGCTGAATTTCTGAACTCTTACCTCCTGTGCCGGAGCGATAAGCGCCGAGCCCATCCATTCCGTGTTTATCGTCTGACCGTTTGCCGACTCGACAGCGGCGCTGCCGTCCGCGTTTACCGTTCCTTTCAGGTTAAGCATACCCAACGCAATCCCGGCAAGATCCCCGCGTGTGATTATGGTATCTCCTTCAAATTCCATGCTCTCGCTTATTTGCATAATATTGAGCATTGTGCACATTTCTATTGCGGGCTTAAACCTGCTCGTGTCGGTATCCTGCGGCATTTCTGTTGAGAACGCTGACACGGGAATACACGATGCCGCAACGGAGAATACCGCCACAATCGCCGCGATGATATTCTTCTTCATTCTTATAATCATTTAATTTCTCCTAAGTCTATCCGCGCTTATTGCTTGTTAAGGCAGTCATATAATCTGTTAGCAACAACTGCCGCCTGCGCTCTTGTCGCGTTCTGCGTCGGAGCAAAGCTTCCGTCCTGCATACCCGTCATAAGACCGCGATACGCACATTCCATTGCAAAATCCCGCGCCCAATCGCTTATGGCGTCGGTATCCGGAAAGGCTGCGGTATCCGTTTCCGTAAAATCATCACTGTCCGCCTCGGTTCTGTACGCTAAAACGAGCATCTTAGCCATCTCCTCGCGTTTTATAGCGTCGTTCGGTCTGAACAGTCCGCCATCTCCGCTTACTATTCCCAGTTTCGCGCACGCCGAAACGAATTCCGCATACCACGCGCCCGACTCCACATCGGCAAACTCGTTTTCATACGTTTCGCCGTCACGGCCAATAGCGTTTAAAATCATTTTTGAAAATTCCGCCCTTGTAACCGGCGCTTCCGGATAAAAGTTTCCGTCGCCGTCACCGGACACTATTTTGCGCGCAACCGCTGTTTTTATATCCTCGTTTGCCCAATGGTCCGGAGCTACGTCTTTAAAATCCTCCGTCTGTTCGGTAAAGTCATTGCCGTCCTTATCCGGTTCGGCGGTCGGCGTGGGTTCGGAGGGCGCTTGCGTCGGTGCTGTTACGGGCGTCACGGGTTTTGAAAGCGAGGTTCCGCCGCCTCCGCCTCCGCCGCCACCTCCGCCGCCTCCGCCGGCGGTAGACGCGGAGCTTATATAAACGGCGCTCTCCGATATTGCCGGCACTCCGGTCAATCTGCCGTCATTGGCTCCGGGCGTTATTTTAAGTTTGAGATACTTCCCCGCGTCGGAAGAATTGGGGATGTATGTAAGCCCCCTGCCCGCCGTTTCGTACACGCCGTTCTGTGAGCCGCTCCTCAGCCACTCGTATTCCGAACTCTTTTCGGGCTTGCCCTGAAAATCGTGGTAGTCATAGCTGCCTTTCAATGTTCCGCCCACCTTCGCGGTTCCCGTAATACGTATATTATCCACATACGGAAGAGTAGTAATCTCCACTACATTGCCGCTTACTGCCGCCTCGCAGTAGTCTTTTGAATTTTCCGTCTTTACTTTTACAACCGCGCGCAGATAAATTTTCTTGTCCGCAAACGACTCCTTATGACTGTTATAAACCCGCTCTATATCGGTCGGAGACAGGGTATATGAATTACTGTTCGACTCATAAGCGTCAAAGTATTCGCCGTCCGGCGTACCCGCCAGCTGCCATATACAGTCTATGTCGCCCATGGCATAGGAAAACGCCGAAAAATAATCAAAATACGCGGTTAGGCTATCGTTGTCATACGCCTTGTCCGCTGCAGCGCCGTCCTTTCGGATTTCTACATTTTTAATGTAGAATGTATCCCTTGACGCGTCAAAGGTAAATGTTTTGGCTGCCGACGCGTCCGTTTTTGTGCCCCTCGCCGTTACCGTATACTCTCCGCTTTGATAGGCGGACGTCATTTTTATATCAATATCAAACGCGCCCTTTGAGGTGCTTGTGGTCTGGTCGATATAAACCGTGTCTCCGCCCGAATCGGTAAGCTCTATCGAAACATACGAGCCCGAATTCATTTCGCCTATATTGCCCGAAACGGAAATAAACCCGTTTTCATAATCAAGCTCCACATCGTTTAGCGTAACGCTGTATCCATCGGCATAAGCGTGACCGCAAAATGAGACTGCGGCACAAAACGATATTAATAATACTGCTGTTTTTTTCATAATTTACCTCATATACCCACATGCGTACCGTCACACACAACCGCATCGGTAAGCGGGTAGTTTGCGCTGTCCCATACCATATATTTTATAATCTGTTGTTCCTTGTCGGCAACCGTAATTTCGGGCAGTGTAACGGCTGTTTCACCGGCGGGAAGCGTAACTGTCTTTTCCGCCTTCCCGACAAACATATAGCCCGTATCACTCTTATTGTACAGCGCCGCGATAACTCTTACTTCCTGCCCTTCCGCCGCGCTTTTAAGCTTCATTTCACCGGTTACAGTTCCTTCTTCCAAAGCCGCGCCGCAGCTTAACGTCACGGGCGCGTCGGCGTCGGCATATACCACCGATTCTATTATAGGCCTTTTTTCGGTTGTAAACTCTATGCCCACCGGCGCCGCGTTGCTAAACCCGTATTGATCCTTAACCGACGACAGGAAAGTCAGACTGTACCTCGTGAAATATTCAACCAATCCCGCAGGATAAACAGTGCATACGTTCGGCTCAAACATCATCGGAATTGCCGTCAATTTCTCGCCTGTAGCCTCGTTTGTCATCTCTACGGACGTATCGTTAATCGTGTCCGTATCCATATCACAGTCAAAGGAAACGGTGTACGGTCCGCTCACGCTTGCGCCGAAAGAACCGTCCGTCGGGTCGGATGAGCCTATTCCGTAAGGTGAAATCTGGTATACCTTTATATAGTCGAAATCCCATATTATAGGCGTAGCCAGCGCGACGTTTCCGTCGTCGTCGCCGTAGTCGAGAACAGTCTTGTTATTTCCCGACTTCATATATTCTCCGTCGGCGTTTTTACCGGCGAGCGGCCTCGGATAGAACTTTATCTGCGATATGTCGTTCTCACCCAGAGCGGCAAACGCCGTTGTTGTTATAAGCTCGTCATTTCTGAATTCCGTAATTTCCTTTGTTACCGGATTTATGACATACTTAATCGTATATTCACCTCCGTCAACAGGCAACGTTCGCTTCTGCGATTCACCTTCCCCGGCAAATACGCTTGAACCTGCCGTTACCTGCATACCGTATGTGAATGTCGGAATATAATCGTCAACCGTGTCGTCCTGCAGCGTCACGGTAAACTTTGTTTCAAGTACCGTGCAAAGCTGCTCGCCGCTTGCGGCAAACGCCGACGGTCTCAATGTCTGCATATTAACCTTATAAAAAGAATAATTCCCGCTTATAAGCTTAAAGCTCTCTTTGTTTTCCGCAACCTCTATCGACTGGTTCGCGGTCAACACGCAGTTCATTTCATAGTCCCCGTCCGTGAGCTTCGGGGAGGCAAATGAAATGTTATTGTCTATAGTCAGACACTCAATATTTCCCGCGCTCACCGGTGCGGGCGAAATAAACATCGCCGCAGCGGCGGCCAATATTGCAGTCGCAAAAAATTTTCGCATAAACATCTTTCCTTTCAGGTGATTGCCGCAAGCGGAGAAGCGCCTCCGCCTGCGGCAAATTGTTAAATCAGTCTCCGAACAACTGTACCTCTGTAATACTGTTCCACTCGCTGGTTTCACAGCCATGCACGGCAAGCCGTACATATCTTCCGCCGGACTCCCTTATCTTAAAGTATTCCATATCGGCTGTTTCTCCGCCGGACAGTCCGGAATATACGGTTTCCCAGTTTTCCTTGTCATTCGATACAAGAACGTCAAATATTTGCTTTCGCGTATTGCCGTTTAATACCGCCATACCTAAATATTTAATCTTATGCGAGCTGCCGAGATCCAAATCAAGATACTGTTCTCCCATTGCCGACCATCTTGAGTCGGGAGTGAGGTCGCCGTCTATGGTGTACGCCGCGATGTGGTTGGACTCCGGAGTGTCGCTGGCCTCCGCTTTAATTATCGGAATTTGCCTTGCGCCGGACGGCGCGCCCATCCTCTTTACGGTTACAAGATATATGGACTTGTTGTTGGCGTTCGCTCTGTCCGCCACTACAACGGTAGTCGTATCCTCATCCTTAGAGTACGATACGTCCGCGTCCGCCGTTCCCTCTATGACAGGTTCTGTGGCGCTGTCTATCGCAATCGGTGAGAGATATGTGTATATATGCTCGTCGCTTGAAAAATTGTCCGGCGTTACTCCGTCAATTGTAAGATTTGTAAGCTGAGGCTTCACCGTCGCCATAAGCGAGCCGTTATCAATCGTCCATTTCTCCATCGGTCTTGATTTGGGTATGGCAATCGACGGGGCATCCTCGCCTATATCGAGCGGTACAAAGTTAACCGTTATTGTCACCTTTTGCGTTTTGGGAAGCTCTATTGCAAGCTTCTTTGTGGTGTTTACGGAGTTTACGCTAAGCGGGAACTCCTCGCCCGGCAAATATGTGGCAGGAATTTCCTTGAAAACGCCCTCGGACGGGCTTGCTATCCCTACCCACATCTGTTTCGATTGATATGTGAGCAGCGCTGATTTTCCGTCGTCGGCAATGTTTACATTTGCCGGCGTGTTCATAAGCCACCATATGGTTGAGTCCTCGCTGCTTGTTACAATCTCATCCTGTATTGTCATAAGCTGCCTGTTTTCAGACAGCATTATGCCGCGCTTATAGCTCTTGGCGTCGCGGCTGTAGCAGTCGCCCAAATCCACAATTGTGTAGCCGCCTTTCGGCTTTGAAACTATTTTTTCAATTATCGGCTGTCCCTGCGGATTTTGCTCCGGACGTATATCCGCCGTGCCGTCGCCCCAAATTACGACCGCCGTCTTTCCCTCGGTCCTAAGCCTGTATATATGGCTTCGTCCCGCAACGGTCTGCTCGCCCTTTCCATCATTATAGTCGGGGCGTGTCGCGTCGAAGTAGCCCGGATAGTTGTAGTCGTCCTTTCCGAGACTGCCCATAACCCAATGCACACCGTTAGCCTCGATATCCACCTGACCGGCGTCCAGGTGTCCGTGTGACGCCGCGTTCGACGCCGCGTGTATCGATATGAAATTGCCGTTGGTCGTCCAATTGTTCCTGAATGAAACCAAATCGAGCGCGGGAATAAGGTTATCGAGCTGCGTCATTTCCTCTTCTTCGGCGTTCATGCTCCTGTCGTAAAAGTCCTTATTATAGAACTGCAGAAGGCGCCAATCAAACAGCGTCGCGGATTTTAACTTGTCAAATATTATTTTTCCGAGCGCCGTATCGTCATAACGTGTCGCAAGCCAAAGCCTCGGCATGGCAACCCCCTCTATTATATCGGCGTCACCTATGGAAATGCTGGTGGTGGCCCCTGCCGAACGCAGCGGGAACCATCCGGCGTTCCTGAGCCCGTTCGTGTCGCTTAGCCCGAAGTCGGTACCCATTATATGCTTGTCAACTTCAAAGCCAATCTCCGCAAACGACAAACCGTAGTCAAAATATGACTGACCTTCCTCCGTCTGTCCCATAGGCTCAAACTCTCTTATATATGCCGTTTCGTTATTCATTGTCGTCGCGATAATCTCCGCGCACAAATCAGGATCCCGCTCATAGCACATATACGCGCCAAGTCTTAAACCGGTGTGGCATATTCCGTTCCAGTTCTGACCGCTGGTTGTCCAGAACGCGCCCGTTTTCATTCCTTCCAGACCGGGCTTTAGCGCTTTTTCTATTATAGCGTCCTCAATATCCGCCTTTTCCTGTTTTGACATCATATCGTACACAAGATCATAGGCTATGGAGATATATGTGGTAGCTACGCCCGCGTCAAGGAAGTGCCGCGGCGCGCCCCAGTCGTCAAAGGTGGCCACGGCGGCAAACACGGCTTTTATTCGCCGCAGATATGCCGCGTCTCCGGTCATCTTATACGCGTACGCAAGCGGCGGCAACGAATTAACTTCAAAATTATGCAAGTCCTCAACTCGCAAATTCGCCTCATCGAGATGATATGTTGGCAGCGCGTATGGAAGCGCATTGTTCGCCAGACTGATATTATAGTCATTTATCCTCTTGAAAAGCTCGTCGCCGTCCTCGATATATTTCTTCATACGGTTAAGGTCATCTTCGGTGGAAAACAGCGACGGATGCGTTCCTATAGCGCCCGTACTCTCTATCGCCGCTTTTACCATTTCCGTCGTTATCGTATTAAACTTAACGCCCGCCTGCTGCTCGTCGAGCGGCACATAGTCCGTCGCATAGTCATATGTCCAATATCTGTCGCCCGTTATTTCATTTACCGTATCGGAAATAAAAGCTTTTTCATTGTTTGGATTAAGCGCCGCGTTACCTATTACTATAACGCCGTCACTGTTCCAGAAAACCTTGTTTCCCAGGGCCTCCACAAATATCAGCGCCGGTACCATGGACGCGTCGCCGGACATGCAAACAGCCGCGTCCATCTTAGCCGGAACTCCATCCGCCATGATGCTGTCCGAACCAACCGTCAGTTTCACGGAATGTCCGTTCCCCTCAACGGTTATTGCTTCCGTCGCATCGTCATAGCCAACGCTCGCGCCCATTGCGGCGGCGGCTCCGCGCACGGGAATCATGACAATATCATTTCTTATGTACGGCATCGCGTCTTCATTTGTTTGGTCAACCTTCCCTATCTCGCCGTTGGCATACGCCTTATTTTTCCCGACGACCATTATCATGCTTATGTCGTCAGATGACGCGCCTGCGGAAAGCGGAAAAGCACCGGCCGGCAGCAGAGCCGCGGCAATGACCGCGCAAACGGCTTTTTTTGCCTTTTTCATATAAGCTGCACATCCTTTCTCGGATTTCTAATCATTCCTTTACCGAACCTACCAGCACTCCCTTTACGAAATACTTCTGTAAGAAAGGGTATATGCACAGAATGGGCACGGTTGATACTATAATCAAAGCATATTTAACAGTCTCGCCTATATCGGGTCTGTTATCACTGTTTATAACGGTGCTGTCCGCCATAGTGTTCTGCAGCAAAATCTCCCTTAATACGAGCTGGAGCGGGTAGCGCTCCCTTTCGGTGCGCAGAAATATCATTGCGTCAAACCATGAATTCCAATGCCCGACGCCGTAATATAGAATCAGAACCGCTATAGTCGGCATCGAAAGCGGAATTACAATCTTAAACAGAATACCTATATGGCTCGCTCCGTCCACGCGCGCGGCCTCTTCCAAACTGTCCGGCAGCGACATGAACGCCGTCCGCAGAATAATCAAATAGAATGTATTTATAACGCGCGGGATTATAATCGCCCACAGACTTCCGTCAAGGCCGGCGTCCTTTACCGTAAAATAAAACGGAACAAGCCCGCCGCCGAAATACATTGTTATGACTATCATAATCATGAGCGGTTTGGATAGGATAAAATCCCGCCTTGAAAGTATATACGCGGCTATAGAAGTCATGATTATATTTAAAGTACTTCCCACCGTGAGAACAAACAGCGTGTTTAAATAGCCCCTTAATATCGCGGGATTTTGTTTTACAACGCCGTACGCGCTTAAATCAAAGCCTTTTGGCCAGATCAGAATGCCCTGATAACGCATCATTTCAACATTATCGCTCACGGACGCCATCAGCACGTGCCATATCGGATACAGACACACTACCATGATGCATGTGAGAAAGATACAGTTTACGATGCTGAATACGGTTTCTCCTTTTGATCTCTTTATCTTCACTCTGATTCGCTTCTCCCTTCGTTACCACAGCGCGGTGTCCTGAACTCTTTTGCTTAACCAGTTGGAGCCGAACAGGAAAATCATGCTTACTACCGAGTTAAACAGACCTACCGCCACCGAGTAGCTGTAGTTGAACTCCAAAAGACCTTTGCGGTATACAAACGTCGATATTACATCCGCTGTACTGTATATTGCTTCATTGTAGAGCAAAATTATCTTTTCATAGCCTACACCGAGAATACTTCCCAGGCGGAGTATGAGCATTACAACTATAGTCGGCATAATGCCGGGAAGTGTGACATGCAGCGTCTGTTTCCAGCGTCCGGCGCCATCGATGGCAGCCGCCTCGTACAATTGCTGGTCAATGCCCATAAGAGCCGAAAAATATACTATCGAGCCCCAGCCCATCTCCTGCCATATCTCGGAAATCACATATATCGGGACAAAATATTTCGGGTTGTTTAGCAGGCTTGAGTCCCCGCCCGTGATTGAGTTCACCAAACTGCCCACAACTCCGGTATCCGATACGAAGGTCTTTATCATACTGCATATGACTACCATTGATATGAAATGAGGGAGATACGAGATTGTCTGAACCGTTTTACAGAAGTATTTGTTTCTGACCTCATTTATAATAAGCGCCAATATTATCGGCGCGGGAAATCCGAATACAATGCTTGTTCCGCTTATAATAAGAGTATTGCTTAGAAGGCGTTTAAAATATATGCTCCCGAAAAATTGCTTAAAATGCTTAAGTCCCACAAATGTGCTGCCGAATATTCCGTCCTTCGGACTGTAATCCGTGAACGCCATATACGCGCCCAGCATCGGTTTGTAACAAAAATACAGATAATACAGAACTATCGGTATAGCCAAAAAGTAAAGCTCGTAATTTCTGGAAAAATCCTTTTTCAGCCTTTTTCTCAAAGTGGTTTTTGTCAAAGCATCCGCCCGTTGGGCGGATGCTTTCAATCTGTTTGTCTTCATATTAACCCCTGAATAAATTATATTTACCTTGTTTTATATCTTTCATACGCTTCCTGGTATACTTGCACATACTCGTCAACTCCGATGCTCTTGAGTTGATTTAAATATTCGTCGTAGTCGTCTATTGACATTGTGCCCAAGATAAAGCTCATAAACGACTCCGAGGTGTATGTGTCAAGGTCACTCTTTATTCGCGCTATTCTATCGCTTTCCTCGGTTGTGAGAAGCAGCCTCGGAAGCTGTGTCTTATCCGCGTCGTTATCCGACCACACCTCCAGGGCTTTCTTCTGTTCCGGAAGGCTCGCGCTCTGTTCCATATATCGCGGATCCTGAACAAACGGACCGTTTCCGTTCGGACGGGCGTAAATATACAGAGCGTCCGTAAATGATTTTCCGTCCGGGTTATTTGTTATAATATCCGTATATGTGGGGTATCCGTCTATCATGTTATAGCTTACGCCCTCCTCGCCGAAGTTAAAGAGCATATGCCCCTCTTCGCTGTAAGCGTAGTCAAGGTATCTCATGGCAAGCTCAACGTCCTTGCAGCTTGAACTTATGGATGCCGAACCTGCTGCCTGAACCATATTGTCAAACTGTCCGAAGCGCACTCTTTCGCCCTTCTTCAGCGACGGGTACGGCGCCGCCACAAGCTTGAAATTCGGATCGACAGACTTCATTGCCGACGTCCACTTACCGATGCCGCCGCCGACATTTCCTATCATAGCGCCTGTTTTGCCGTCAAGGACGTTTGAGTCGAGTATTTTCGAGTCAAGCGTAGCAACGTTTTTATCTATGAGCCCTTCCTCATACCATTGATGCATTGTTTTTATAAATTCCTTATAGCCCGGCTCCGCTTCGCCGTATTTAACCTTTCCGTTGTCGATATACAGACCGCTGCGCACGCCGTACGCGCCGGAGAACGCCGCTGACGACTTTAGTGAACTTGTAAGGAAACTAAGAGGAGCTGCCACGCCCTTCTGCTCCTTAAACGCCGTCAAAACGGTATGCCACTCGTCTATCGTGGTCGGGACTTCAAGATTTAATTCGTCAAGCCAGTCTTGCCTGAGCATAAGTCCGCAGAATACGATAAGCGACTTATCTCCTCTTATAAACGGGAACGAGTAATATATTCCGTCGTCGGTCTTGCACATCTTATCGACATCCGGATGCTCCTCAAGATATTTGCAGAAATTGGGCGCGAATTGCAGGTAGTCGTTGAGAGGGATTATATACTCCTCCTCAATCGCCTTGCTCGGCCCGCCCGGATAATTATAAAAATCTATCTCCATTATATCCGGATATTCCCCCGACGCGAGCATCATATTATTTTGCTCGCCGCTGGAGGGATGGGTGAACTTAACGTCTATACCCGTTTTTTCCTTTACCGCTTTATAGAACGGTAAATCGGCAAAGTTTGTCACGCCCGCCGTGCTCTGATTTGGGAATTCAACCCAATATGTAAGAGTTGTGGACGACTCTATGGGATATGTGTCTCCGTACTTCGCGTCCGTCGGTGAAGCCGATGTTTTTACCTCGTCTTTCTTTTCGCCGCAGCCTGACAAAATGCCGGTCGTAAACATTGACATCGCCGCTATCGCGGCAATAAACGATTTCCTTTTCATGGGATGCCTCCTCTTTCTTATTGTAACCGGCAATATAAGCCGATAAGTCTTTTTATTATGATATAATAATATTAACATACCTGTCAGCTTAATGTAAACGTCAGCAATTTAACGTTATAAGACAAAATTAAATGTTGTTTGGCGCTCTTTAAGTCGTTTTCCAACCAAATAACATCATAATTACAGTTTGCATTGCTTTTTTGAAAATCCCGCTGTATAATAAAAGAAATAAAAATATCAGGAGGTAACAATATGGGACTGCCGTTTCAAGTTAATAGGAATTTAACATATGTAAAAAACCCGCAGGTGGAGAAGAACACGTTTATAGGACGAAAGCTGATAACCGGTGAGCTTCCCGCTTATGAGGACGTTAAGGATATGCTTCCGAAGCCGGTGTTTGACGGTCATAACGACGTCATAGAATGTTATAACAAGGCATGGGAGCTTGCATTCGGAAATCTCAGGCACGCTAACGCGGACGCGGGCTTTGTCTCTGACTTTATCGACACCGCATTCAACGGCTTTTTGTTTATGTACGACTCCGCGTTTATTGTAATGTTCGGAAAATATGCGGAAAGATTTTTCAACTTCCAGCAAACGCTTGACAATTTCTACTCGCATCAGCATAAGGATGGATTTATTTGCCGCGAAATATGCGAAAGCGAACCGGGCGAGCAGTTTTCCAGGGACGACCCCGCCTCCACGGGACCGAACGTACTCCCGTGGGCGGAATGGGAATACTACCTTTCCACCGGCGATATAAACAGGCTGTCGCGCGTGTTCGATCCGCTGTGCGCATACCACCGCTGGCTGCAGCTGAACCGCTCCTGGCCCGACGGCAGCTACTGGAGCTGCGGTCTTTCCAACGGTATGGACAATTCGCCAAGGCCGCCAAAGGGCTATGATTCCAATCTCTCGCACGGATTTATGAGCTGGGTAGACACCTGCGCCCAGCAGTATCTGAGCGCTATAACACTGATTGACATGTCTAAGGTGCTCGGCCGCGCGGATGAAACCGCCTGGTTAAAGGATGAGGCAAAATTGATTGCCGACATTGTCAACAACACGATGTGGAGTGAAAAGGACGGGTTTTATTATGACAAATACAGAGACGGCACGTTAAGTGACGTTAAAACTGCCGGAGCGTATTGGGCTCTCCTGGCGGGACTTGTGCCCGGGGAGCGATTGGAGCGCTTTGTCGCGCACCTTAACAATGAGAACGAATTCAAACGCCCGAACCGCGTTCCGACTCTTTCGGCAGACTCTCCGTTCTATGAGCCGAATGGCGGATATTGGCGCGGTTCGGTATGGGCGCCGACAAACTATATGATTCTCGCGGGCCTGCGCCGCGCCGGCTGTCACAGAACGGCGTATGAAATCGCCTGTGACTACCTCAAAAATGTCGTTGATGTTTTTAACGAAACGGGAACTCTGTTTGAAAACTACGCTCCGGAACGCGCCGCCAAGGGCGACCCGGCAATGCCCGACTTTGTGGGATGGACAGGTCTTGCGCCCATTTCCATTCTCTTTGAATACGTATTCGGCATCATCCCCGACGCGCAAAACCGAAAAATCACATGGTATATCAATAGGACGGAGCGCCACGGTATTATGCAATACCCGCTCGGAGACGCGACGGTCAATCTGATATGCGAGTCCCGCGGCTCCGACCGTGACAAGCCTGTTGTTCGCGTGACGTCCGATCGCCCCGTCACCGTTAAGGTGATATGGTCCGGCGGCGATAAGACCGTTATCACAAAGTAGAGAACTGCATTTTATACCAAAACAGCCCGAACGGTAAACCGTACGGGCTGTTTTGGTTCATATCAGTTTTGTTCTCCGGTCACGTCCAGATATGTCTGATAATATCTGTGTCCAAATTCAATCTGACCTACCGCGCTTATATGGGTATAGTCATTTTGCCATACCGCCGTATCGTTTTGGTAAGCGGTACTCTCCGCGCGTGATAGCAGCGGCGTCGGGTCGGTCGATGACGCAAACCCCATATTCGGGATATGGCCGAGTTCTTCCCGCACTCTCGCGTTGTGTATCACATACGCCGATCGGTTTGTCTCGCTTAGTCCTCCCAATATGAGCGGAACCTCCGGAGCGTCCAAAGCGGCGCGCAAATCATAGACCAAATTTCGCAAACGTCTCGGATAGGACGCGTCCTGCGCGTCGGACTCACCCTGATGCCATAGCAATCCTTTAAACTCCGCGTCGCCGGAAAGAGCCTGCTTCATACGTTCGATAGTATTGGCATACCCGTTTACGACATCTTTGATTTTATCATCCTTTGCCGCGTCCTTCTCATAAGAGAGAATAGACGAGCCGGAGGACGACTGTACAACCAGTCCTATATTAATATCCGGGTTTGCTGCGGCTGTATCCTCCGCAAATTGATAGCCCATGTTGATACCGAACTGCGGTCCCACATTATCGCTTGCGTCCGACCAGCCTATATACGGATATTCGGTGCCAATGCCGTTTACTCCGGAATAACGCCGATACGGATGCTGCGCCTGTTCAAAATTGCCCTCTTTATTGAGAAGCTTCACATTGTCTGAAATCGGGATGTCCACGCCCTCCGCCACGGGGTTGTTCGTGCCGGACATATTGGACTGCCCTATCATCAGATACACATATGTGGACGGCTTCACCTGCGCTCTTACAGAACCGACTGTAAGTCCGTCTTTTTGAGCCGTTATTACGGCAAAGCCTTCGGATTTCGCCGTTACGCTTCCGCTCTCGTCCACCGAAGCAACCCGTGGATTGGAACTTGTCCATATAACATCCGCCGCGGCAGCGGTAAGCTGCCCTTCTCCGTGCATTGGCAGGAACAGGTTTTGCATCTGAAGTCCCTGTCCTCCTCCAAACCGAACAGGACGGCACAACGGTCTTTGGCTGTCGGCTGTCCACAGATATGCCGCCAGTGTTCCATCATTTCCAAAATCATCCGGAAGCTTGACGCTCGCGCTAACCGGTTCAAACTCCGCTTGCGCTGTCGCCTTTGCGGCGGCGGCCGAAATCAGCCGACCGTCTTTATACGCGGCAAGGATAAGCGTTACATCTTTCTCGTCCACAGCGTCCTTTGCCGAAATCTCAGCCCGCGCGTATACGCTGCCGCCCGGTACAATTCCGGTTAACGGTTTTGTCATATCCGAATCCTCGTACAGTCCCAAATTACGCGTTACAATATCGGTTTTAATCGCTACGGTCTTGGTTTTACTGCACTTACCCAATCTGTCGGATGCGGATAGAACAATGTTTCCGTCGGCTATTTCCGGCGAAATACGCAGCGTCCGGCCGTGTATCGACGCAGCATCTTCCGCCGCTCCCGACACCGTCCAGACAATGCCCTCCGGATTTGCCGGATTGGTATCGCCGTCTTTGTCCGTGAACACTGCGGGCAGTTTGTACTCCAACGCCTCCGCCGGATTGATTTTATCGGGTACATCACTCAAATCAATATCCGTGACTTCGGTGTACGAAACGGTCATATTATTCAATATGCCCTGTGTTTTGGCGTCCTTTATAAGTACCGTGTTGTATTTAACATAACGCGCGTCGGTAGTTGGCAGATAATATACCTGACGACCGCCATATTCCGGCAGCCCTCCCGCGTAAATATCGGTAATCGGCGTATATTGCAATCCGTCCCGTGACGCGGAAACGGAAAAGCTCATAACCGAAGAGGGATCGTGCTCCAAAACAATCTTGTTGAACTTTGCCTGTTTTCCCAGATCCAGTACAGTGCCATCGAGCTGGTTCACATCGCTGTCGCCCACTCCGGTTTCGTAAAGAGCCGACTGCCATGCGCCGGAGCTGGCGGGAGCCTCCAACGGCGTGCCCTCTTTTGGCTCCTCCGTCTCCTCCTCACCGATAGAACGCTTTATTTCAAAGAAATCGTATGTCCATGTTACCGTCGTGCCCAAATCCTGCGCGTCGGTATTGCTCTTGCCCTCCGGCTGCACAACCGGGTAGAAAAGAATTTTTTCAAACCGTTCGAGGTCCGTGGAGAACTTGGCGGATGCTATCTGCTGCCCGTTCAATTTCCCCGTTATTGTGCCGGCGTCGGGGTCTATAACATATACAAGCGTCTGGTCTATGTTCTCCGCGTCCGCGGAAAGCGGGATATTCCCCGTCATATCCAGGAACTGGTTCGTCGGCGCCCAATAAACCAGCGTCATCTTCGCTGTAGTGCCCTTACTGTAATCATCCGCTTTAATTCGGAACTTTATGGTAGCGGTAATGGGCTTATCCAGCAAAATCGGCTGTGGGTCCGTAACCTGAAGTCTCTGCTGGTACGCGGAGGACAGGGATTGCTTTACCTCGAATTTATCATCGTCCTCAATCAGCTTCTGCGAGAAATTTTTATCGGTACCGGCATTGTAGTACTCATGCAAAATTGCGCCGACAGACTCCGTCTGCGTAAGAGTGGCGTTTTTAAATGACATATTCTTGTCAATTAACAGCCGATCGTTTCCGGGTACGTAAGGCGTGGCTGTCGGCTCCTCTCCCTCTCCCACGGCGGTTACTTTAAAATAATCGATTGTCCATGTGATAGGCGTTACGAGCTTTTCCGTATTCTCGCCCGTGCCCCCGTTTGTGTTCTGGGCTATGAGCTGGAACATAAGCGTGCCGAGATTGGCAACCCTTGCAGGGTCATATGAACTGCTGTAACATTCCGCTCCGTCCAGGGTCGCCGTGACCGTGTGTACGGTAGGATTTATGGTGTAGATTAAATCATGCCAACTATCCGCGGTCTCGGATGTTATGGGAATAGTCTTGTTCATATCCGCCCAAAGCGCGCCCTCCTGCAAAACCAGCCGCGCCTTGACGAACGGAACCGTATCATAACTGTCCGCCGCAAGCTTAAATCTCAATGACACGTGATATGATGTACTGTTCAGCGTCACCGATGAAAGGTCTGCGGAGCGTATTCTGAAATTGTTTCCCGAATTGCCTGTCTGACGCGCCACAAGCGCGTCGCCGCCCTCGGATACTTTAATATCCGCGCCTATCCAGTTCATAATTACGGCGGTATCTCCCGACGCGGCGTCCTTCCACGCGTTTTGTGAGATACTGTTATCCCATCCGTAGGATGTCTGCTTGTCAACGGAGAACACATCGCCGCCGGGCGCCGGAGTCGTCTCCTCGCCGCTGCCCTCGCCTACGGCCGAAGCTTTTAAGTAGTCAACAGTCCATGTGATGGGACTGTTAAGCGCAGCGTTTTCCTCGATTTGACCGTTGGTATTCTGCGCTATCAGCTGGAATTGGGGCGTCCCGAGATTGGTATTTGCCGCCGCGTCAAACGAACCGCTGTAACACGCGTCGCCGTCCAGTGTGGCTGTTAGAGTATGCGCGGCGGGATCTATGGTGTAGACAAGCTCGCGCCACTTGTCCGCGTCGCTCTCTGTCAGCGGGATGTTCTTGTTCATATCGGCGTAAACTCCCGCCCATACCATACGGGCTTTTACAAACGGCGCTGTGTCATAGTTTTCCGCCGCCAGCTTAAACCGCATGGAAATCCGGTAGATTTTGCCGCTTTCCAACCGTGTAGAGGACATATCCGCCGCGTTAATACGCAGCTGATACGCCGATGTGTTTTTCTGATTAATAACGAGCGAGTCCCTGTCCTCGGACGCTTTAATATCGCAGTTTACCCAGTTGTTGACCACGGAAACGCCGCCGGACAAATCATCCTTCCACGCGAATTGACTAATACCGTTATCCCATCCGTAGGATGTCTGCTTGTCAACCAAAAACAACACCTCCTCATTCTCGTCGGGGTCCACCGCAAGAACGCTCGCGTTTGGGCACATCAATAGCAATATCATTGACAACAATAACGCTATCCTACTCGAAATCCCTTTTTTTAACAGCATAAAAATACCTCCTTTTTGTATCAGATAATATAAGTAACTTATTCAATTCCATCCAAATCATTGCTCACTGTTATTTAAAACACGCTTATACGCGTCATAATATCTATGTCCGAACTCAATCTGTCCCTTGGCGCTGAAATGGACGTAATCGTCATCATTTCCCGAATAGCAGCCCGTGGCGTGTCGGCTCGGTATCATAGACGGCTCGGTTGACGACGCAAAGCCGTACGCGGCAATATAATCAACCTGCTGCGCCGACTTGATATTATGCGGTCCGGCGCCAATATTATCCTCCGAAAGCCCTCCGTTTATAAACGGAACCTCCGGAGCGTTAAACGCAAGTCTGAAATCGTAAAGCATATTTCTGAGCCGCGCATGATACTCCGGTCTGTTCATGTTCGACTCGCCCTGATGCCATATAATCCCCGCCAGCTCACCGCCCGCTTCGAGAGCCGCGTTGACACGCTCGATTGTATTCGCGTATCCGTTCGCCTTGGGATCCGTCGTATTCTTCTCGTATATGTCTATTGAGCATCCCGCTTGCGAATTTACTATAAGTCCGATGGTGGAATTGGGATTATCCGCCGCCCAGTCCTCCGCAAAGCTGTAGCCCATGTTTATTCCGTATTTCAAACCCGCGCCGCCGTCATAATCATGATAGTATTCCGACCATGTGATCTGAGAATAGCGGCTGTATTTATGTGTGGCGTGTTCAAATACGTTATCGCTGTTAAAAAGCATTACATTGTCCGAAACCGGAAGCTCCTCGTAGCCCTCCGCCACCGGGTTGTTCGTGCCCGACATATTCGATTGTCCCATCATCAGGAACACGTATGCCGTAGGAACCACTTTTACGGTTGTCTTTGCTACCTGTTCGCCGGAAGAATACGCTCGAATTGTCGTCGTCCCCGCCCTGTGCGCGTTTACTGACGAACCGCTGACGGACACGATACTTTCATCATCAGAAACCCATTCTATGTTTTCGCTGTTTATATTTACAACCGCCACGGTATTCTTTGGAACCGCAAGGTTTCTTGTACTTACTCCATTCTCATCGGACGAAACACATTCACAAAGCGGGGTTAGCCTCGTATCAAG
>CANRAG010000003.1 GCA_947628515.1 uncultured Clostridia bacterium
CGATTCCTGTCATCTGCACCAAGCACTGTTCGGATAGATGAACAATCCGAACAGTTGCTGTGACTAACTAAGCATATTCAACAACGGTGCACACAGGTTCGATTCCTGTCATCTGCACCAAGCACTGTTCGGATAGATGAACAATCCGAACAGTTGCTGTGACTAACTAAGCATATGGGGCATTAGCGCAGCCGGGAGCGCACAACACTGGCAGTGTTGGGGTCAGGGGTTCGAATCCCCTATGCTCCACCAATAAAGGCGGAAATCCTGATAATATCGGGGTTTCCGCCTTTCTTCGTTCTATGTATCCCTGAATTCTTTTGTACAAAAAATGCAAAGCCCGTTATAGACTTTGCACTGTTAAATGTCTGCTTTATTTTCTCAATATCTCAAAGATTTTTATATATCTGCCCACGGCTGTCAATATCTATAACAACAACTATCAACTTGCCATTATCAACGGTATATACATCAGCTAATGCCCCATTCCTTTTTGCATTCATCAAGCGAATATTCTTCATCCTTTGACGGATCGGGGTCATCTAAATATTTTTGATATAACGACTCGCAGAACATATCATCCTCAATATCATCGTCAAACTGCATTCCCCGCAACAGCATGACTATATACGGCATTTTATATTCCGGCAAGTCATTTATTATATCGATTGCCTTTTCTCTGTTCGACATACTATCACGCTCCTTGTTGATTTATGTATATATTATACCATAGGAATATGTAATATGCAAGTGCAAAGTCTATATTCGGCACGGTTTTTGAATGAGTGAACAAATTATTAACCGGTTCAAAAACCGTGTATATAAATATATCATCTTTCTATACAGAAAAACATGTAGAAAATGCAAAAATATCTTGTAAATCGGGAGGAAATATGATATGCTTGTAATAGCGGAGAAATCCGTTACATAGGTAACTATGCGGAAAAGGCAAAGATTTTCTTAACGGTGTTTACACCGGCGGTTATGCCCACCTTTACTTATACAGGCTGTAAAGCTGAGTACGAAGGAAAGGAGGGAGTGCTTATGAAAAGTGAGCACGCGTATTATGAACAAAGATTTACTTTGGGTTATACTCAGGGTAGTTCTGGAGGTTATCGTAATATTGATAGTCTTCTCCATAAACGTAAAATAGCCGCCCCAGTCCATAAGGCGGCTATTTAACATAGCTTAAACTTAGGGCATAACCGTTTGAGGTCAATGCCTTTTTCTGTTTACATTATACTATATATTTTTCTCGCTGTCAAGCAATTGACGGCTTTTTTATTTAAACTTTTTGTGAAGGGATGACGGAATGGACATTTATCTCAGCATAAACAACAGAGCGGATATATTGCAGATTCCCGTTCTCCCTGCCGAGTACACTATCTCTAAGCCGCAGGGTTTACAGACATTTGAAACCGTTTCCAAAGGCGACCTGCAGTTTATCGGAACTCCGAAGCTAAGTAATATGTTTATAAGTTGTTCACTCATTCAAAAACCGTGCTATATTCGGCTCCATTATGAGCCGAATATGACGGGTTTGTAAAGGCCGGTATCGGGATGAGCCATGCCGATACCGATTTTTTGTTTCCCTGTCCGCATATCCAAATTTTCTATGGCAAATAAAACAATAAACAAGCATAAATTTGTGCGAAATGCACAAAAAAGCCATGCAAAATTTTATATTGGGAAGAATTTTAAAAACTGTACAAATTGCTCTAAATATGTTATAATAATTATATGTTGAAAAACAAATCTAAAAAAGGAGAGATTTAAATTTATGAAAGGAAAACTTTTAAAGAAGGTTATTGCCTCTGTATCGGCTGTGTCGATGCTTGCGCCAATGGTCTTTGCGCTTCCAGCAAGCGCTGAGGAGTATTTGTCTTTGGATTTCAACTCAGATGCAACCGGCGGCGTTATTGAAGGTGGTGAGGTAAAAGGTTGGGTTGGACCTAATATTGATACAACGCTTGAGACGGACGACAATGTTAAGATTAACAAGTATGTAAAAGCGACTCAAAGCGGTGGTGATAGCAGAACGGCATATTATTCGTTAGCAAATGTTACGACGGAAAATGAGTGTGTTGTGGAATTTGATTTTAATTTCATTGCAGCAGGTAATGAGCGCTCAGAACAGATTGCTATTTACGGAAAAGAAGGAAAGACCGTAAATAACGACGCAATAACGGATAAATTTGCATTGCGTTATGATATGCCGGTAAGTGGTGGTGAGCTTGCCGTTAATATAGAAGGCGGAGGTAAATCCATGTCAGAAAAAGACATGGCTTCCAGTCATGATAGAACGAATGGTTTTCAAGTTGGTACATGGGTACATTCAAAGGCCATTTTAAACTTCGATAATCATACGGCGGAAGTGTGGCTGACATCCTTGGATAATGATACAACATATTATGACGGACTTGTCGATATGTCAAAAGACATAACAGGATTAGGCGGAATACAGCTTTTGGCAGGACGTAAAAACGGTGTTGTGGGTATAGATAATATTGTTGTAAGAAGTAAAGAGGAAGCAGATTCCAACGATACATATTATACTGTTACATATGATTTGAATGGGGCAGAATCACATGAATATGTAAAATCGAACGGAAAGGTTAGAGCAATTCCGGATACTTCAACATATGGAGATTCATTCATTGGATGGCTTGTGGATGAAAGCTTAGACCCTATTTCAAGTGATGATTTAGCAAATAAAGAAATAACAAAGAATACAAAAGCTACTGCAAAAATTCAAAGTGATTATATTGCAGATATCGACACTATACAAATAAACGGACCGGAAGTGATGACCCTTGGACAGGACAAAGAGAACCCTGCTGATAATGAGTACACATTGGATATAACGGATACTACAGGGAAAAAGATAACTGGCGATACAGAGGTAGAGGATTTCAGTGTTACATGGGATATAGACGGTTTTAAAACTGTAAATGACGGTGACGGAAATTCATATTGTGACTATTACGGGTCGTTTGAATCACCGGTAACAAAAGATATAAAAACAGTATTCAAAGCAAGCCGGAACGCGTCTATGAATTTTTACGGAAAGATGTCTGCGACTGTTACATATAATCAAAAGCAATATACAGCGTATAAATATGTTGTATTTTTGGGTGATACAAGTACGGAATCAAATCAGATTCTACCTATAGGCGGATATCCGGAGAGTTTTGACGATTATCCGGAGGCTATAGTAGGATATGAAGCGGTTGCTAATACTTTCGGGGATAACAATGTTGATAACATTTTGGGTAACTGGGTACGGGCAGGCTCAGATACCGGCTCACTTGTAATGCAAAAAGAAGAAAACACTAAATATTTACATTTAACTGCTTTAACGACAAAGAAATCACACATGGCATCGCAAAAAATAACTACTCCTACGTCACAGGTTATTTTTGAGCAGAACGTAAGATTTAATAATGCAAGCGGGTGCATCACATTTACATCGGGGTATCCGATATGGCAGGAAAAGAATTATTCTGTTGCACTGTCGTTGAATTTTACAGGAAACAGTTTTGATTTAAACGGCACTCCGTTGACCAACGGAGACGTTGCGGCAGCGGCTTCGTCGCAGAAGTGGTACAAAATTGTAATATCGGCAGATAAGACAACTGAAACATGCTTTGCCAAGGTTTATGATGCCGATAATGGCGAACTTGTTGGCGAGGCAAATAATGTTAAATGGCAAGTGTCATGTGCTCCTACTTTTTATGCGGTAGGCATGGGAAGTGAACCGACTGGATCCGTGGATTTTGGCAACTGCAAAGCGTATTATCCTGTTGTCGACACCAACAATTATACTCTTGAGGCCACTCAGACAACACTGTCTATACCGCTTAAAGAAACAGCGGAACTTACAGCATCTCTTAAAACTGCCGACGGATATGATATTACAGGGGCAGCAACATGGGAAGTTATTGAATCGGATATGAAAGATGGTGTAATAGTAACACCTAATCCTTCAGACTCTCACAAAGCGGTAGTGTCACTTGCGGAAAATGCTGCTCCGGGAACAGCAACGATTCAAGTGAATATAGGTGGAAATGTAAAGCAAATCAAGCTTAATATAGTAAGTTCGGATGAAAATATTAAGTTTACAAAATTCTCATCCAGTGTGTCTATTCCACTTGACGCCTCAAAAAATACGGAAGTAAAATACGAGGCTGTCGTTGCCACCGGAAGTGGTGAACCGATAGAAGGACGCACAGTAACATATGCTGTTTATGATAGGACAAACACGAGCGCGATTACTTTACCGGAGGGTATAACATTTGATGTCGATACCGGTGTACTCACTGTTACAAGCGCGGCTAAGGCATGCACATTCAGCATTAGAGCTACAGGGAAAAACACAGATGGCGCAGACATTTCAAGAGCGATATCGGTAACTGTACATGGGCTTGCGTTTGACTTTGGCGAGGGCACAGATGAAGATATTGCGGAAGGATATACGGAAATTACTCCTACTACCGCATATACAGATGATAGAGGCTACGGTATAAGCGGTACTGTGACAGCAGGCGGAGAAAAATCAACAGATAATGCGGATTCCGATTATTTGGACGGTATGCTTACGTTTAAAGCAAAGGTTGAACCCAAGAAATTCTATACGGTTGAAGTTACATACCGTGGTGCAATATCAGCAGAACCGGCACATAAATTTTCTGATTCAACATTGATAAACGAACTTAGTGAGTATTTTGTGGGTGGAAATCAGACACTGTCAAAAGTTAAATATACTATACCTGTTCTTGACGATGTATTAGATTTGACATTTACTGAATATAAATGGCAGACTAAGGGACAGGATACTCCTAAGGATACCACTGATGACGAATATGAGACAGTACAGCCGCAGGTTGCATCCATAGTTATTACAAAGGAGGCAGACAGAACAGCTACCGCAAAACCGACAATATATACAGTTGGCGATTCTACCATTTCAAATAATGGTTCGTGGGCTTATTATATAACGCACAATCAAGCCAAGTATCAAGAGCTATATGATGTTGTAAACTTTAATAATAATGGGCGCGGAGGTTCAAATCTTGTTAAGTATTATACGAGTGGTGACTTCTATGACAGAGTGCTTAAAAATATAAAACCCGGCGATATAATGATGATAGGAGATATGGGAACAAACGGTATGGGAAATACCTTTGAAGATGACTTCAACTATTTCATTGATGCAGTAGAAGCTTTAGGAGGCAAAATTATTATTAATTCTTATTCGCCGCATGGAGCAAAAAATGGTATGGAGTCGTGCTATAACGCTGAAACACAGACATTTACCAGTTGGCGTCAGAATAATTATGATGTAATTGCCCGAAAGATTGCAGACGAAAGAAAAGAGAATGACGAAAACTATTTGGGATTTGTGGAGATAGGCAAAGAGGCTGACAAATCGTTCAACGCTTACGTTGATGATTTTGCTGCAAAGGGATATGATTCCAGAAATGCCGCCGCACAAGCTATTATAGCAGCATTTAGTGATAATAACCATTACAGCGGTATAGCATCAGAGCTTATAGTAGACGGTTATGGCGATGGACTCGGTATACCGGAACAAATAATTGCACTTGTAACTGCCGAACCCACAAAAACACACACCGTAACATTCACGGGTGATAATGCAACCGTTACCGTTGACGGCGAGACAGTTACAAGCACAACCGTTAAAGATGGCGACTCTGTAAAATTCACCGTAACAGCTGCGGAAGGCTACGAGGTGAAAGAAGTTAAGGCAGGCGAAAATGTTCTTGAAGCTGTCGAAGGAGTTTACACATTGACAGATGTAACAGCAGACACAACCGTTACAATCACAACGGAAAAAGTCGTTGTTCCTGAATCCTGGATCAAGTATGAAGCTACTTATGAGAACGGCGTTCTTAAAAATGTAGAAATCACACCCAATGCTACACCGGAATCAGTAAACAATGACGAAACACATAAGATATTCTTCTGGAACGAAAAGATGCAGCCCTGGACGGCCGAATAATCGATAAGTTCCGTTAAAGGATAAATATCTGAAAACAAAGCGGATCTCCCAATCGGAGGTCCGCTTTTAATTTATATGAAAAAATCACTTCTTTTCTTTGACAAACAGCTTATTATTTGGTATAATATAATTAGCGGATAATATCCAATACGGAAATATCTACACATACCGTAAAGCTTGGCGGCAATAATCCATAAAAATATATTTATATGAAGGAGACCGGCATAATGATGAAAAAATGGTTCGAAAAGCTATTACTGCCTCTTTCACTATGTATCGTCAGCATCGCTGTAATTGTAATAAGCATTATTTACTTCAATTTCATATCACGGCAAATCTATGAGGACAGCACCAATCATTTGCAGGAAATCTACGGTCAGGTGAACCGCTCGTTCGGGGTTTTCATTGAAAATAATTGGAAGCTTTTAGAAAGCTGGGACAGGCATTTTAATCAGCCCGACGATGTGGACGAGGCCTCGGCGGTCAATTTTATGACAGAGGAACAGGCCAACTGGGGATTTTCGGAATTTTTCCTCATTTCTCCGGACAGAACATTCATGACGATGGACGGCACTGTATACGATATGGCTTTAGAAGGGGCGTGGGACAATCTCACGCAGAACAGGGAGCCTGTCGTGGCCGGAGAAACGCTGCCCGACGGACAGGCCGTAACGATGTTTGCCATACCGGTTTCGCCCGAAGAATACATGGGCTTCAAATTTGACGCAATCGCAGTCAGCTATAATAATGAAGATATGATAAACTCCCTAAACGTCGACGCTTTCGGCGGTAAGGCAAACTGCTTTGTAGTTCACGATGAGGGTAATGTTCTGCTATCGACTCAAAGCGGCGGAAATGTGTTTAGTAACTATCTTGTATATCTTACGGCGGCTTCCGATTTAAGCTTGAAGGATATGGAAAAAATCCGTAAAGACTGGCAAAACGGAACATCCGGCGTGCTGCAATGCAAAATAGGTGATGTAAGCCATTGTATTTCGTATCAGCCTTTGGGCTACCAAAATTATATTTTGCTTAGCGTTGTACCGCAAAATGTAATAAGCAGCGGTTTTCTGTCCGTTCAGAAAATCACGATGAATGTTCTTATTATCATTTTCCTTATGATAGGCGCGGCGGTAATAGCCACAATCGTTCTCCGCAATCACAGGCAGTCGCGCAAGAACAGGATGGAGCTGCAATACAGAGAACGTATGTTTGACGTGCTCTCAAACAGCGTTGACGATATATTTATTATGCTCGACTCGGAAAATCAGCATGTCGATTACATCAGTCCCAATGTTGAAAAATTAATAGGCGTTCCCGTGGAGGACGTGCGCGAAAATATCAGGGCTTTGGAAAAATGCACGGTGGACGATAATGTCGTCATACCCCGCGAGGAGCTTGCGCAAATACCGTTAAACGGCAGCCGCTACTGGGAATGTGAATATATGCATCAGAACACCAACGAGCATCGCTGGTACAGGCTTACAATTTATCACATGAGCATACAGGGCGTAAGAAAATACATAGCGGTCATGTCCGACCGCACCGTGGAACGGCAGATGAACAAAAATTTACAGGATGCGTTGACGGCGGCAAAGAGCGCAAACGAGGCAAAGAGCAACTTCCTGTCGAATATGTCACATGACATACGCACACCTATGAACGCAATCGTAGGCTTTTCGGTATTGCTGGAAAAGGACGCGGCGAACGCGGACAAGGTGAGAGAATACACGCGTAAAATCATGGCGTCGAGCCATCATCTGCTAAGCCTTATAAACGACGTTCTGGACATGAGCAAAATCGAGAGCGGCAAAACATCATTAAACGCTGACTGTTTCAGTCTGCCGGAGATGCTTAAGGAGCTGCACATAATTCTGGCGCCGCAGGCAAAAGCAAAAGGTCAGAGCTTCAAAATTCATCTGCACGGCGCTCTGCCGGAGGAGATGATTGGAGACAGACTGCGGCTGAACCAGATTTTGATTAATCTTCTCTCCAACGCAATCAAATACACACCGGAGGGCGGGGAAATAGAGTTTATCGTGCATAAGCTGCCGCATGCCGCTCCGCAGTATGTAAAGCTTCGGTTCACGGTGCGCGACAACGGAATAGGCATGAGTGAAGAGTTCCAAAGGAGCATCTTCCTCCCCTTCAGTCGGGAAATAAACTCCGTAACCAATAAAATCCAGGGAACCGGTCTGGGTATGGCAATAACCAAAAACCTGGTGGATTTAATGGGCGGTATTATTCAAGTGGAAAGCAACGTCGGAGAGGGCAGCACATTTACCGTGGAATTATCCTTCGCGCTTCCGGAGCGCGAGGAAGCGGAGACCTGGTTCCGTCAAAAGGTTACGCGAATTCTTGTCGCGGACGATGAGGAATATATTTGCAAAAACATTCAGGATATAATGCGCGACAGCGGTGTGGATGTGCTGTATGTCACAAACGGCGCGGATGCCGTCAGGCTCGCCGCCGAAGCGCACGAGCACGGCGAAGGCTTCCATGTTATTTTGCTCGACTGGAAAATGCCGGGTATGGACGGAGTGGAAACGGCGCGGCAAATCAGGAGCAAAGTCGGTCATGATGTGCCTGTTCTTGTTCTCACGTCATATGATTGGAGCGAAATAGAGGAGGAAGCGCGGGAAGCGGGTATCAGCGCGTTCATGCCGAAACCGTTCTTCGCCTCCACATTCTGGCACGTTATAAAGCCGTTGTTTTCCGAAAACGACAACAAGGCACAGCCGGAGCAGACTGCCGTAACCGCGTCCGAGAACGCATTGAAAGGGCATATGTTCCTTGTCGCGGAGGATAATGAGCTTAACGCGGAAATCCTGACGGAAATGCTGCATATAGACGGTGCGAGATTTGAATTGGCAGTTAACGGAAAAGATGCCGTGGATATGTTCAACAATTCCGAACCCGGCTATTATGATTTAATACTTATGGATGTGCAGATGCCGATAATGAACGGATATGAGGCAACAAAGCAAATTCGCGCCTCGGGACATCCGGACGCTGCCACTATCCCGATCGTGGCAATGACCGCAAACACATTCGCCGAGGATGTGCGCAACGCGCTTGACTCCGGAATGAACGGCCATCTCGCAAAACCTATCGATATGAACAAGGTAAGGGATATGGTCGCAAAGCTTATCAACAGCACCGATGATAAAAAAGGAGGAAAAGGAGAATGAAAAGGAAATGTCTTTGCCTGCTGTCGGCAATCGCGGTATCCGTTTCCATGACGTCCTGTATAGGACGGCCAGACTCCGGACGCGATACCCTGACCATAATGGGTAAAGAAAGCGATTTGCAAAAAAACTATATGCAAAATATCTTTAATCATTATGAAAAGACCACGGGGAACAATTTAGACATTATTTCCATAGAGGACGCGGATTTTGAAATCGAAGCGTCAAAGCGCTTTGAGGACGGCTCCGCGCCGGACATCCTGCTGCACTTTCATAACGCGGATTTAAACCGCTTTGATGTGCCCGGCAACTTCTGTTACTTAAATGATGAAAGCTGGGTTGACGACCTGACCGACAGCGCCCGCGCATATTGTCAGGACAGCGACGGGAACCTTCTGGGGCTTCCGTTCTGGGAGAACTCCGTTTCCGGCTGCTACTACAATAAAACGCTCCTGGACAGTCTCGGATTAAAGCCCGCCACTACTCAGACCGAGTTTGACAGCTTGTGCAGCGCGCTTGCCGCTACCAATTACACACCAATCTTCTGGCCGGGAACCTGTTCATGGATGGTTCAGTTCGGATTGGATCCATTGTTTGCCGACGATCCGAACCTGCTCGAAATGCTGAATAAGAATGAAATCACCTATTCTGAAATACCAAAGGTGTCCGACATGACGCAATGGATTTCAGACGCCGCGTCAAAAGGCTGGCTCGGCTCAAATTATACGGAAAGCGGCTGGGATGATATAAGTCCCGCGCTGGCGTCCGGCGAAGCGGTTATGACCTTTATCTGGGATACATGGTTCTATACGGATTTTAAGCCTGATAAATATTCCGTGGACGATTTCGCGCTTATGCCCGTATTTCTAAACACCGTTGAAAACGGCACATACGAGGGCGGCAACCTGAATATGATGATGGTGAACAAAAACAGTGAGAATAAGGAAAAGGCGCTCGACTTCCTATCCTTCTGCGCTACGCCCGAAAACTACAACGCCGCGTTTGACGGGATTTCCACGGTGAACTGTTTTAAAGGTCAGAATACAAATATCCAGTCCAAGATGGTGACGGACGCCGCGGCGTCCATTGCGGATAATGAGCGCGTATCCACCGCCGCGTCAAGAATTATAGGATACAGCGGCGAGGATGTAGCAAGCGCGCTAAACACCCTGCTTAAGAAAAAGACCGATAACGCGGGCTGCGTAAAGCTGTTTGACGATTACCGCATTGCGGAAGCCAAAAAACAGGGAGCGGACGGTTTTTAACCGTCCGCCCGATTTTTTATTGCAGGAATTTATCCCGCAGCGCCTGTTTGTCCGCGTCGGACAGGCCCAATTCTTTTCTCAGATAATTATCCATTGACCCGTATTTCTCTTTAACGCTTTTCACAGCCAGCTTTATATACCGCGCATCCGCGCCCACGGCTGCGGTCAGGAACTCGGCGGTAGTCGCCTCGTCAAGATTTTTTTCACACGCCACCTCCGCCATAGCGTCAAGCTTTTCCTTATACGCTTCGTTTGTAATTTCAAAATCGCGCGTTACCATGGCTTCGTCCGCGCCCAGAGCAAAGAGCAGCAGCGCCGACGCGACGCCCGTTCTGTCCTTGCCCGCCGAACAATGCCATAAAACAGCCTCGCCCTCTTTGGCTTCGAGCAGCACGTCGAAGAACTTCGAATACGCCTCCTGCGCGTACTCAGACAGTAAAATCCGCTCGTACCGCTCCGTTATAATACCGTTTTCGGCGAATGCCAGCGCCTGCTTTACGCTGTCGCCGTCAGGCGGCGTAATATCGTCCAGCTTTGCCGCTGTTTCGGCGCTGTACAGGTCTTTTCCGTAAACCTTAAACGAGTAGTACTTTGCCCCCGGAATTTCCTTATCCGGAGCGCTTTTCATCTCCTCATCCGAACGAAAATCCACAATATATTTAAGATTGTATTTGTCGGCAAGCACGCCTATGTCCTCATCACTGAGCCATGACAGCAATCCGCTTCTG
The DNA here is from genome assembly GCA_947628515.1 of uncultured Clostridia bacterium. Classification (GTDB taxonomy): domain Bacteria; phylum Bacillota; class Clostridia; order UBA1381; family UBA1381; genus Ornithomonoglobus. Next base: position 11,204 of record CANRAG010000003.1, read on the forward strand.
AGCAGCACGTTTTCCTTGACCTTCCTGCCGTCGGCGCACACATATCCGCCGAGCTGCCGCGCGTTATGCGACGTGTTTATATCAAGCGCCTGCGTTGCAAACGAAAATTTATTTACATCCGCGGAACGTTTGGCATGCTTTTCTATAATAACCGTCTGCGTTTCATTGTCCCAGCCAACATCGAAATTAAAGCTCTCCGCAATAAAACGAATTGGCAGCATGGTTCTTTCGCCAAGCAGTATGGGCGCGGTATCGAGCGTATACGGATTCTTATTTAAATACGCCGCCACGCTGTCTATTTGCAGCTCTAACGTATCCCCGCCATAGGTAAGGGTCGCTGTTTGCGTTCCGTCGTCCCATCCGACATCTCCGCCAAGCTCCTCTATAACCGCGCGGACGGGCAGAAGGGTTCTGTCGTTTACAAGAACGGGCGCCGTGCCTTCCAAATCAATCTGTTTTTTTACGCCGTTAACCGTCATGACGGGATTGTCGATTTGAAGTTCAACTGTCATATCTCTGTCATCGTGTTCTTCCCCACCGCTCTCGTTTGGTGCCGCGCCGCTTTTAAAATATGGGTTTGTGTCCCATACGCGCACATAGTCAACCTCCATCTGCGCCGGCAGAGCCTTAATGCTCTTTTCCGTTCCGCTGCCCGCCCATGCCGCAGACTCAACGGTCAGGAGCATATAACCGTCCAACGGGCATACTCCGCCGCCCTTTGAGCGCCATGTTTCCCTTCCGTCAACATAGAATATATAACCATCCTCGGCACGCCACATGCCGAAGGTATGGAAATCCCCGTCGTATATGTTCAGATACGTATTGGTTTTTGTATCCTTTTTTTGATCGTCCTTATATCCGTCCCAGTATATCGCATGGTTCCACGAGCCGTTTCCGTTATCTATACTCTCGATAATATCGATTTCTATTCCGTCCTCGCTGCTGTTATTAACGGGATTGGTGCTGTCTCCCACCATCGTCCAGAAAGCGCCCCATATCCCGTATGCCCTCGGAAAGCGTATGGACGCCTCGTAATAGCCCAATCCCGAATAGAATTTGTTTTTAGTGCGCACCGCTCCGGAATGAACGCGTTCTTCCTCCCCGTTCCATTCCGCCTTAAGAATTAATTTGCCGTTCCCGTCGGGGTATGAAAGCGCGTTATCCCATACATCCGCGCCCTCGCACCGCTCAATCTCCGGACAGCGCTCCCATTTACTGTCGTCTAAAACGCTTCCGTCAAATTCGTCCTCAAACAAAAGCTTCGCCCCCGCCGCGCTGTCGGAAGCGGTCGGATAACTCTCCTGCCGCGAAAACCCGCATGTCGTTGTGAATATCACGGCAAAGCTTGCGGAAAAACAAACTATCTTTTTCCTTATATTCATTATATACCTCCGTCAAATAGATAATCTGTATAACAGCGGCTCGTTCCTGTTTTATATCCGCCACTCTATCTCGCCCATTTTAAGGTCGTGCCCTCTCTGTTCGGATTTGGGCAGCGGAGCCATATAATCCCCGTAAGTTACGGTTAGATATGTATGGTACTCCGTAGGAACCGGAAACACTCCCGTTTCAAACGGCAGCGTTTTCGGCTCGCCGAAAATTATATCACGCTTTATTACTTTTATACGCTTGCACGGCAAGAGTACATACTCGCTGTCATTGCCGTGCATACCTAACAGGTGTACGGCAACATTCATAACGGCATGCCGCAGCGCGAGCGGCGTTTTTTCCAGCAAGCGCTCGAATACGCCGCGCCCTTCCTCATACTTTGTCCATTCAGCCATGATTATCTTATTCGCGGCGCGAAAAAGAAATTCTTCCGCCTTGCGGAGCAGTTTCAGGTCGCTTATCGGATAAATCGGGAACAGGTCAATGCATATTCCCCAATTGATGGGAATATCCTTGTACTGTTTCGGACGTGACAGCGTATCAACCACCCGAATTTTGCTCCATGATAACGGCATGTATTTCTCAACCTTATAATTTGTAAGCAAATACTTTGAGCCCGCCTCGTTGGGAAAAATCTCATGAAGCCTTTTTAACGCGTCATATGGGATAAGCACATCCACATCGTCGTCCCACGGGATAAAGCCCTTGTATTTCGCCGCACCCAAAAGGGTGCCCTGTCCCAGATAGTACGGTATACCGTACTTTTTGCAAATCCTGTCAAGCTCGCATAAAACAGCGTATTCGACTTCCTGAACGCTTTCCAAAGATACCTGCATCTTATCATCCATCCTTTCTTATGAACCGTCCTGCAAGAGCTTTAAACTGCCTGCTCCTTCCGTAAAATCCGATAAGTAAAATCCCGAAAATCGCCGCGGCGCAAACACCGGCGAGAAAAAGCCCCAAAACACCATCGCACGGAATTGCCCTGCCTACAAAATAACCGGAGAAGCAGCCTATGGCGGCGGTGATATGATAGCCTATATACTTTACCGCAAACGGCTTCGCAGATGTGTTTAGAGCATACTTATGCACGGCAAGGATTTCCCACCATATACATACGCTCACCATGGAAATCGTCGTGCCGAAAAGAACGCCGTAAATGCCCATGTGGAACACGATAAGGAACAGAAAGGACACAACCAAATTTACAACCACTTCCCCAACGGCTTTCATTCGCAATTTATTGAACAGTCCGGCAGCCTCTATTACCACAACGTTCGGCTCGCGCATACCGTGTAAAAAAAAGTTCATAACCACCAATAAAGTCACCATCGGCGAAAGCAGCCAGTCATGCCCCGCCCACAGCACAATAAACCGTTCAAGACACGCCGACAGTCCCACGGCGATAAAAAAATGAAAGCTGAACGAGGCGAAAGTAAATTCCTCATACACTTCGCATTTGTGGCGGGAGTCCTTTTGCACCACCAGGTTACCGATACTGCCCAGTATGGAGCGCAGCACATTATACACAACTCTGGTAATAATGCTGATAACCATGGAATAATTGCTGTAAATGCCCATAAGCGACAGCTTTGCGTAGGAAATCATAAGATTGTCCGTTCCGGTCACCATTTTCGCGCAAACCTTTTGGTACATAAGCGAGACTACGCTTTTTTTCAGCCCCGCCTTATCCTCCGGCAGAAGCTTTTCCTTTTTATACTCCTTTATAAAGGAGTACTTGCGGTCGCAGATTACGGAGATAACAATATTAGTTCCTATGGAGCATACTATATTAACAACCAAATAGCCTATGTAGCTTTTATATACAATAATCGCAACGCCCTGCAAAATATATTTTACAACCGCGAACGAGTCCTCGCAAACGCTGTTTATATAGTTTTGCTGATACGCGCTGAGCAGCGTCCGCTTATACGCGAAGAAATAGCTTAGCACGGTATTTGTTAAGAATAAAATATATATCAGGTTCAGATGCGAAACGTTTGTCGCCTCTCTCGCGAAAAAGCGCATAAACGGAATAAGCATGGGCCCGACCACGGCAGTAAGAATACCTATAACATGGTACACCTTACGGTAAAACGCCATCAATGAACCTATTCGCGGTCTATCGTCCTCGTCGATTGGCTTATACAAGGCGAACGCCACAGAGGTGCCTATTCCAAGCTCCGTCATGGAAAGCAGCATCAGCATACTTTCCATAACGGAGTTAACTCCGAGGTATTCTTGTCCCAAATTATGCACGAAATACCAGCGGAGAACAAATCCCATGATAATGGTGACAATTTGTCCGATAAACGCAAGACCGCTGTTTCGCAATGAATTTATAAATCGCATATTGTCACCTTATTCGCTGAATTCCTTCGTAGCCTTTCTCAGATACTCTATAAGCGTGGGATCGAAGTACCCGCTCTTTCCCTGCTCGATTATACGCATTGTCTCATTGTACGGAACGCCGGGGCGGTATACGCGGTCAAAGTACAACGCTGAAAACACATCGCAAATGGACACTATTTGCACATATAGCGGCAAATCCGTTTTATGCTCGTATCCGCTGCCGTCTGTTCTTTCGTGGTGATAAAGGCATATATTTTTTATGATTTCATACTCGTCATCATCCAGCTCATCCTTTACCGTCTCGAAGCTGTAGACGGTATGCTCCTGAATATCGTGCATCTCGTCGGGAGTCAGTGAGGATTCCTTGGTAAGAATTACGTTTTTCACTCGCAGCTTTCCCACGTCATGCAAAAGCGCGCCCTTGCATATAATATCCGTTTGCGCGGAGTTATAATGAGTCGCGCCCCCGGCGTTCATCAGCCGTATCATTTTTACTGTTATATTCTTCACATAAACGGAATGATAGTACGTTTCGGAGCTGTTCATTTTCAGCTCATCCATCACATCCCGCAATTTCTGATTCATTCTAATCATGCTTTCCCCCTCCATCTTACAGCAAATATCCGCCGCGCAAGCGAGCATGGCAAAATCAGAAGCAGCAGATTTACGGCTAAATCCCTGTTTGCCACGGCAGTCCTGTCCGTTTCAAAAAACGCGCGCCATGCTTTCCTTTTCTGTCCGTCTATAATATAGTGACGGCAGCGGCGCATGGTAAACCATGCCATTGTCCTTTCTAAGTTTTTGCGTTTGCCGCTTGGGATTTCCTCATCGGCATACAGCGCTTTTACAGTGTCAAAAAACCTCCATTCCGCGTCAAAGGAGCGATCCTTGGACGCGGTGCTGTTAACCGCCTTGTACACCGCGGTGCATTTTGCGGACAACGCTGTCGGATAGTACGCCGCAACGCGCAGCGACAGCTCCAAATCCTCGCCCATCGCGCAGCCGACGGGGAACCCGCCCGCTTTCCAAAACGCCTCGCGAAGAATACAGGTGGTGGACATCTGAAACAGTTTAACCGACCTGTCACGGTTGTACTCCTCAAAAAAATCGTCCAAACACACGTCCGTCTCACGACCGTTAAAATAGGCGCATTCCGATACAATATTCCCGTTTTTCAGCTCTATTTTCGCGAATGTGGCGTACAGTCCCGCCGAAGGATATTTTAAAATCAGCTCCTTTATGACCGACAGGTGGTTATCATTCCAAACATCGTCCGCGTCCAGAAACGCGAAATGAGTGCCTTTCGCCTCGCTCGCGCCTCTGTTTCGCGCGGCGGCAGCGCCTTGATTTTTTTGCGTGATGATACGAACCTTATCCGAGCTGTCATACTTTTTAAGTAAATCCGGCGTTCCGTCAGAGGAGCCGTCATCGACCACAATCAACTCCCAGTCCGTTTCGGTCTGGGAAAACACGCTTTTAATCGCAGCGTCTATAAATCTCTCCCCGTTATAAACGGGCATAATAATCGAAAACAATGCTTCCCGCCTCCCGTCAGATAAAATAAAGCAGCATAAACGGCCAGTCGATAAAAAAGTCCACCGTAAAGCCGAAAACAATAAACGCGAACGCAAAGCTTAGCTGTACGGTTCGCAAATCCTCATCCTCATATCCCGACGGCTTTGTGAAATGCCGCATCATCCGATACGCGAACATGACAAACAAGGGTATGTAAATAAGCAATGTGCCAATCACGCCGAAATTAAGTATGCCCTGCAGGTAGGAATTATGGCACGCAATGGACATGAGCGACGTGTCAATATATGCTACCGTTATAACGCTTCCGCCTATCAGCTTTCCCACAATGCCCTTGGAGGATATAATCGCGGCGGCCTCCGCCCATATATCGGAACGTCCCGTGGTGAGAAGGTCAAGTCTGCCGCGCGAGATATACGAAAGCTTTTCATGAAATCTTATAAGCAATCCCGAAATCGCTTCTATCTGCCTGAATTGCGGAATGGATAATAGAACCGTGATTACTATTACCGCTCCCACAAATGCGAAAAGCAGGATGAAGAACGCTTTTGACCGATATTTTAAGATGATTAAAAATACCGACAAAACGGTGAGCACCAAAAGCGCGGAAAGACTGGCGGTTTGCAGCAGCATTATGCCGAACAGCGCGACGAACACGCCGCGCAGCCATACGGGCAGACCCTTTAGCGTAATCGCGCAGACTATGCACAGACTGTAGAGAAGTCCCGCGAAATTGGAGTCGCTTAGCGCGCCGAAGTTTCGGCTTACCGTATGCGCGCCCGCTCCGCTTATATTTATATCCACCTTGTATACATCGCTCGTCCAGCCGTAAATGCCGGACGCAATTCCGCCGAGCAAAAACACAAACATAAATTTGCGCATAAGCTCCTGTTCCGGAAAAACTCTGCACAGAACAAGGTAGGCAAGCGCGCAATCCACGAATATATTAAGTCCCGCCCGCAATCCGGCAGTCGCCGGCATCGCAAACACGCTATGCAGAAGGAACACAAACAAAGCGGGCAGGTATGCCGCCTGAAACTTAATCTTTGTCAGATCCTTTAAGAGCCGCAGTACCAAAAGATAGGAATATATTCTAAATGCCGGCGTCTCCCCGACCAACAGCCTGTACCGCAGATATATAAATATCGCCATGTACACATAGAAATTCTCGTCAAAAAAGCTCACTGTGATGCATATCAAAAGAAGCATGGACGCAATTGTGGAATATTGCGGTAACGGGCCGGGAACAAGGCAGCACAAAAACCCGACTATGAAAACGTAGTCGAAAAATCTGCGCTTTATCAGCGCTCTTTTCGCAGTCTTATCATCGGACACAGCTGCCCGCGCCGGCGATTTTGCCTTGTCCATTTGCGCCGCCCTCCGTTTCTGTGCAAATCTATGCCGTTTTAACCGAACCGGCTCGGATATTATTTCGTTATTTCTCTAAAAGCCGCCCTGCCATATCATCGAACGCGGCAATCTCGCTTTCATTGCCGTAATCCGTGGCGGCGACATTTTTCTTTAAATCCTCCAATATGGCGGGGTTTTTAAACAGCTTCTTTAACCCCTCGTATAACGCATTATCGTCATTTTGAAAAACCAAGCCGTCCACCCCATGGCGGATTTGCTCCCTTGCGGACGCGTATTCCGTAACCACGGGCACAAGTCCCATGATAAACGCCTCCGTCACAGCCATCGGCTTTCCTTCATAGCGTGACGGGAGGAAGAATACATCGCATTTTTTTAAATACGGAATTGGATTTTTTCGCGCGCCTATCGGGTATATAACATCCTCCAGCCCCACCGCTCCTATTCTTGCTTTTAACTCGTCTAAATCGCTTCCGTCACCCACGATAAGCCATTTCACATTACTTAAAAGGCCGTCGCGCTTTAATTTAGAAAAAGCCTCCACGGCGCGGTCAAAGCCCTTATGCCTGAATTTAATCCGAGCCACCGTAATCAGCTTCAGATACTCCTCCGTATCACCAAACGGCAGCTTTACCTCCGCTTCTCCCCTTTTTCGCACAAACTCCGCGGAGAGAAGATTGGGTATGAAATATGATTTTGAGACATGCTCCGGATGGCTTAAGAGATAACCGTCCATACATTCCCTGCTTACGAACGCCAGCGCGTCCACGTTTTCGTAGCATTTCCTGTCCAACTTAAAATCCATACCGGCCTTTTCCATTTCAAGATGCTGCCAAAGAATTTTCCGTTCCGCCTTTACCCTGTTCATGACATAGTTCATGCACCAGCCTATGTCATAGGCGACGGCGACGTCGTATGATTTATCAATTTTTCTTGAATACTTATACCCCTGTCGGGACATAATCTGCACCGCTTTTTCCTTGTTATGCTTTACTTTTTTATAGTATCTGTCCTTAGCGAAAGCAGCCAGGTACATAGGATTGCAAGCCTTTTTGATTATATTTGCAAAACCAAGCTTTTGGTGCTGTTTCCCCTGCGGCAGAATATGAATTTGCTCTTTAATACCGTACCGGGTTTCCGTATCATTTTCGTAGAACATGACGTCAACCTCATATCTATCGGTATCGAGCGCGTTTAAAAAATTTATCAAAGACGTCATGGCTCCGCCCATATGCGCGTGATTAAAGCAGACGAACAGACTTATTTTCTTTACGGGTTCAGACCTCATAAATCCACCTCATTATTTTCTCAATCCAAAAATCTTTCCCATTACAACCGCGCTGTGCGGTATGATATAGAAACCCGTATACATAATTCTGCGTTTTACCGGTATTCCCCTTCTTTTAATCATACGCTTAAAGTTCTCTCGGTAAATCCGCATATATGTTCCGTCCACGCAATCCTCGTCGCGCTCGTCCTTTTTGAGATACATCTGTTCGCTGTAACGCAGGATTATATCCGTGCAGACCTTTTCATATGTTCGCATAACCTGTTCGGGCTTATTCTCTCTTGCGAAAAACTCCGCGCGCTCCTTATAGGCTTCGAGATAGTCGTATCTATGCGGATTTCCCTTAAGCTTTTTCGCGATAGACTCCATTATAGTCTCGCCGTGACGGTAGTAATAGTGCAGCTTCTCATTGGTGAAGGCTATTCTTTTTGCCCTATACGCGGCTATATAAACCACGAATTCATCTTCATTCAGCCGCCCGACAGGAAAGAACAAGTCGGAAAAAACCGACGCACGGAATACTTTCCCGAACATCTGCGATTTCAGCTCGTATCCCAGCAGCGCGTCCTCCGCGTCCATGACATGGGTCATAATATTCTTTTGCGCGGCAGAAAACCGATCCGCAGAACCCTTTTCATATCCGCACTGCGCCATATCGCAGGAGTATTCACCACACAGCCGCAGCATTTTTTCCGCGTACTGCGGATGAACATAATCATCTGAGTCAAGAAATGTGATATAATCAGCGTCTCCCGCTCTCTCCATCACATAGCGCAGTCCGGCGTTTCTCGCGTCGGACAGACCGCCGTTTTTCTTATGTATTACCTCAATATTCCCGTGCGCCTCTTTGTATCGGTCGCAAATCTCCGGGCAGCGGTCGGGCGAGCCGTCGTCTATCAGAACAACCTCTATACCGCTTATGCTCTGCGCGAGGACGGAGTCCACGCAGCGGCTTAAATATGCCTCTACCTTGTAAACCGGTATAATGAAATACAGCATACAATCATCCTTACTTAAACAAGTTCCTTATTTTACCGATAGCTATTCCTTCTCCAACGTTACCAAAACGACCTCAGGCGGGTTAAAATACCGTTTCTTCTTCGGGTTTTTGTCGCAGCCGCCGCTTACAATCATTGCGGCGCCGTCACCCTCCTTTATAAATCCGTATTCATAATCCGGCAGATATGAGTTCTTCCCGTTCTTCCCTATAAGACCGCCCAAAAACGGCAGCCGCACAATTCCTCCGTGCAAATCTCCGGACAGAATTAAATCCACGCCCGTGTCCTTTATGTACGGATACATCCCCGCGCGGTGGAACAGCAGGACGGAAAAACACGGCTCCTCCGGCAGCTGACGCGTTATTCTGTTCCTTGTTTTTTCTATATATTCCTCGGTCACATCGTTTACGCGCGGGTCCTTAACGCCGACAAGTAAAATCGAGTCGCCCCGTTTTTCGAGCTTCACATTGTCGTTTTCGAGCGGGATAATATCAACATCCCACAGCTTCGCGAGAATTTCGTCATATCCGCCGCTCTGCCGCTCGTGATTTCCCGAAACCGCGTACATCGGAACGTCCCTTACAAGCTTTCTAAGCTTTACCGTCTCGTCGATAGAGTCGTCGGGCAGCTGGTTTAAATCGCCTGTCAATACCACAATATCCGGCTCCCGCGTGTTGATGTACTTAGCAATCTGCTCCGCGAACGGGGCCTCGTGCAAATCCGAAACAACAAGTATTCTATATCCGTCAAAGCCTTTGGGCACCTCGCTGTTGGCGAACCTGTATTCCTTTAATACCACCTTATCGCACATTCTAGTATTTATGTGCAAAACAAGACCCACGGACAGCGCCAGCAATACGATAGCAATCAAAATCCGCCTTATTACCTTCATACTCCGCTCCTTCCGTTATTTTTTAAGCTCCCTCGGTTTCCCGTAGTAGTAGCCCTGCTTATAGTCAAAATCCATCTGAGAGATAATCTTATCCTGCGACTTTGTCTCTATTCCACAAATACATGTCTTTATGCCGTTCGCGTGGCATTGGTTTATAATATCTGTGAAATAATGCGTCATATGTGCCGTTGCCTCAACAATGTCCTCGTCCGAAGTGGCGTATATATCCGAATTCAAAATATCGAGGCTCATCTTGATATAATGCGGTTTTATAACGTTTATGATTTCCTGCTCCTCATTGGTGTTTTCAAACCTGTCTATACAGATGTTTATTCCCATTTCGGTAAGAAGCATAATGTCCTCAAGCGATGATGAAATATCCTTGCCTTCAAGCTCCAGACATATATTTCCCGCCGGAATATGATTTTCCCTCACGCGCTTAATTATAATATCGTTAAGCGCGAAATCGGTAATCTGCGCGTACGGACAGTTAATATGCACGATCGGCAGCTCCGCGCCCTTTTCCTGCAGCCGCGCAAGAGCCTCGCACACATTGCGTATAATCCAGTCGTTGAACTGCCGGAAAATGCCGAAGTCAGCTATACATTCCACAATCTTTCCCGGCGGAACAATACCCAGCTCCGCGCTGCGCCAGCGTATAAATACCTCGCTGTGCGGTTTGCCGCCCTCTTTGCACGGCAGCATGGACTGGTAAACAAGGAAGAACTCGCTGAAATGGTCGAGGTACTGTTGATACAGAAGCTGATGCAGTTCGTCCATCGACTCCGTATTAATTTCAACTATTTCCTCATCCGAGTCCTCGTCCTCCTCTGACAGCTTTGGCAGATACTTCTTTACAATGCCCGCGATTATAACCGCGATAATCGCTATACCGAAGGTCAGTATCACGAGAAAGACTATGATAATCTTCACCGGTATATCCGGATTTACCTCAGGCTGAATGAGATATTGAAGGTCGTCATTGATTTTGGACGAATACAGCTCGCTTATGGTCTTGTTGGCAATCGCGCTGTATTCGGAGGAAAGCTTGGCAATCTCTTTTAAAATGACGTCATTTTTCTTTATCAACTCGTCCTTTGTCGCCTTCGGCACGCTGTCCTTGGTATACGCGTCGATAATCACATTATAGTAGTTGATTGTATGAACAGCGTCCGTCGCTTCTCTCGCGTTATCGGTATAGCTTAATATAATATCATCGTATGTATTGGTATAATCCGCTAAATCCTTATCCTCCAAAACGTCCTGGTCACGATTATTGGATGAGTCCGTATTTTGCTGTACCCGCTCGGCCTGGCTGTACAGGCCTGCCGCCTTATACGAATCGTAAAATGTGGTGATTTCCTTCTTATAATTCTCCGCGACAGGGTTGTTGTAATCCCAACCCTCCCATAAATCCTTTACCTTTGTCTGGTAGCTCTTAACGACCATTTCACGGTCCCTTGCGAGATTTCCCGCGCGTACATTGCCGTAATACTTCGCGTATTGAATATCCCGCAAATTCTGGTATAATTCCGACAAATCCGCAAAGGTATAGCCTGTGTTTCTGGAGCGATATTCCGGATACGCCTCCGCCTGATTGTTCAGGTATTCTATAATACTGTCAAGGCTTTCGCTCATGTTGTTGGCTATAACAATATACTCCGCGTCGGAGTCCTTTACCACCTTTGCGAAATCCTCTATTGTCTTTTTGTTGTAATATTTATCGAGCAAAAATGAGTCATATGCCTTTACGATGTTGTTAAACATTCTCGCGCCGAAGCCGTCGCCCAGCCCCGCCTTGTATTTAAAGCTCATCTCGTATTCGGTCGCGGTTACGTCGTATTTTTCGCCAAGCAGAGCGGCGGACTCCGAAACCTCCTTATCGAGATCGGTAACCACTTTGTTTATGGCTATATTCTGACGTATTCCCTTCACGGCGGAGTCGTTCGAGGAAACGCCCATTTCGTCCAATGCCGCCTGGATCACGACCGGATTTTGTATCTCGTACGGGTCAAGCTTGCTTGTGCCGTCGGGGGCAAACCCCTCCGCCGCCGCCTCGTAATTGTATTTAAAGTCCAGCGTGCAGGTATAGGTCTGGAGCGTGGTTGCGACATAGCCGCTCACAACTCCCACTGCCAAAGATAGGGCCAGCACTCGCCAAAAATATTTGCGGACAATTTGTATCATTTCCGTTATGCTGATAAGTCCCATCTCTTTACGCCTCCTTTTCCTTCGCTTCGTCCGCTTCCTTCTTTATTGACCGAAGCTTCTCCTTTTTGCGCTTCAGCTTTCTACTGTCGTTAAAGGAATCGATAAAGATAATCGCTATGAACGCGATTAACGCGCCGACCGTGAAGCATATTCCCATTTTAACCACAAGCTCGTCGGTTATAAGTCCTCTGGGTTTAATCTCCGCTGTTATATATCCCTTGTTTGTGACGGTGAAATACTCCTCCACCGCCTTTTGGGCTTTATGCGAGATGGATTGGTAATCCTTCTCCATATCCGCTATCAATTCTTCGCATTTGGACGAAAGCCGCTCCTTTTCCGCATCATCGACAGCCGTTGTCTTGGTTTTCGCGTCCTTGTCGGCCGCTTTCGCGGTATTGTCGTCCTTTTTCGCGTCCTTACCGGCGGCGGTCTTGCTGTCGTTGTTATCCGAATCGGTCTGAACCACGTCGGATGTGCCATATATTTCAAGCTCTTTGTTATACTGCTTAATTACCGCGCCGTATTCGGCTATGCTCTCGTCCGCCTCATGCTTCTGCTCCACCACCGTGTCGAACGCCGTTTTCGGTCTTGCCTGATAAAGACCGTACTGGTCGTTCTGTATAACGTTTATGAGGTTTTCGGTAAATGTCTGGTCATAATTATCCATCGCGAATTTATTAATATTCGCCCTGTCGAGATATTTATTGTATTTTAACGTATTGTTTTCGATATTAACCTTGATTTTATTTGACGCCTGCGTGACGTCCTTGGAAATGCCCGACGACTCGATAAAATTGGAAATACCGTCCAGCTTATCGCTTACCAGGAAGTTATAGCTTCCTTCAATATCCTTTAGCGACATATTATCTGACGTTGCAAAATCCGGCGAGGCCTTTTGCAGAGCGTCCAGATATGACACGATTGCGCGGATTTTGGTTCTGTATATCCGGATTTCCTCGTTATAATCATAATTTTTGATGTCGCCCACATCGGTCATTGCCACAAATCCGTTATAGCCTCCCGACTCGTCGGCAAGCTTATTCCTGTTCACCTCTATCAGCGCGTTCAGGAAATCGCCGCTGTAGTCCGCGCCGAAAAAGCGCTCCGCAAAGCTGCCGCTCTTGAAATTATGCGGCTGGACGAATGTAATTCTGTACTCGTTCGCAACATAGCTGAAATCGTCGCCGGCGCTTCTCGCGCTCGATACCGACGCGTTCGCGGAATTTTCAAGATAGCTGTACAGATAAAAGCAGTTCCGTAAATCCGCTACGGCAAAATTTTTATACTTTCCGTCCTTCTGCATAATTTCAAGCGCGTCCGCTATATTCTCGTCATTGATAAATTCATAGTATGTAAACCTGCTGCCGTCCGGCTTTTGCGAAAGAGCGATTTCCGGATATGTCAAAACTATATTCGCGCGTGACGCGGCATATTCGAAATACGTGTATTTGCCGAAATACAGCAAAGACGCGGCAATTCCCACCGCCAGCATAGCGGCGATGATACGCTTAAACCGTTTAATGCGTCCCTTGTAGAACATCCTTTTAAAGTTCTTTACACCCTTGAATTGTCTTTTTTTCATTGGGTTTCCACCTCCGTGCGAGAGCTAATGCTTGTGCTCTGTTTAAAGCTGTCCTCTCCCTCAGCTGCCGATTTCATAAAAATAGTCTTTGTGGTGAGCAGCATGATTTTGAAATCCAAAAGGATTGAATAGTGCACTATGTAATATAGGTCATAATAGGTTCTGTCGTAAATATATGTCGAATATTTCCCGTATACATGCGAAAGGCTTGTGAGCCCCGCCTTGACCTCAAAGCGATGATCGTAGTCTTCAATCTCGTTTTCAAACTTCTTTACAAACATCGGTCTTTCGGGTCTTGGCCCGACAAGGCTCATATCATTTTTCAGGATATTTATGAGCTGTGGCAGCTCGTCAAGCCTGCACGCCCTAAGCAGTTTGCCTATCGGCGTAATTCGCGGATCGTCCTTTTCCGCGAACTTCGGTCCGCTAAGCTTTTCCGCGTCGGGAATCATCGTGCGGAATTTATATATCTCAAACTCTCTTTTGTTCCTTGTGAGACGAACCTGTTTATAAAACACGGGGCCGGGCGATGAAATTTTAATCGCCGCCGCTATAACCGCCATCGGTACGGCAGCAATCACCAAACCCACTAATGAAACAATAATATCCACAGCGCGTTTTAGAAACAGCTCCGCTTTGTTTAGCGTCTGCTTCGGAATATAAAGCGTCATGATGTCGTCAAAGAGAACGGTCTGCGCGTTTGTTTTGCCCACATCGATAATCTTCGGCACGACAAACAGTTCCTTATTCATCTCCATGGCGGCATTTACCGCCATGTCGTATTGCGCTTCGGGCAGAGAGTCAAAAATACAAATCGCGTCATATTGCGGAAACTCAGACTCTATAAATTCCTCCAGCGCCCGTTCGTCCGGCGCGTTGACGCTCTCATACCACGCGTCGTAATTTTCCGGCACACCGTACTTAATCTTTTTCATACGGAAAAAGTTTTTCTCGCCCGAATCGATAATAAGCAGCCGCGGCTTTCGGCTCCTTCGGAAAACACGTTCGGTAATAACGTCCGAAACTGCCACGCTCACAATTCCGATGATTGAAAATACCGCGTCGAACGCTATCTTCATCCATTCGGTAAAAAACAGCAGGTTAAGCACCGACATAACAATGAACGAGTACAGGCCCGAAAGCGTGGTAATAACCGTCTTTTCGTAAAGCCCCGAAACAGATACCGTATACTTCTCCAAAAGATACATAAAAAAGACGGACAAAACCGCGTATATCGCGTCAAATGTTATCATGGTACGGTGTCCTATGGGACCGAATTCCGGACAAACCGCAAACGCCGCCACCGCAACGGCGAAAAGGACAGCCGCGTTCACGCAAAGGGTATATCTGCCCTCATTGCGCAGATTTCTGGTTTTTATTTCACTGTCCATGTCATATCACCCCTTCACCGTAAATCTTTCCCGCGCCATGCGGAATATTTTTGAAAAAATAATCAAATACGGCCGCATACGTGAAAGCGTTCTGTAAAAGCAGTTGTCTATTCCCCAATTCGGCAGCGCGTTACAAAGCTCTTTGGAAACGGCTTTGTTCGCGCGCAGCTTTTCCGAAAACGACAGTCCGCCTCCGGTAAGCGAGGTTTCGTTTCTGCAATAGTGATAAAGCGGCCGGTCCGCAAAGTAATAGCGCTCCACTCCCGAAAACAGCTCGATACAGAACTTTAAATCCTCCGCCGTCCTTAGCGCGGTGTCAAACCTCAGCCCGCTAAGCAGCGGCGTCCTCACAAGCTTCATGCACACATGGTTCATATTGATACCCGTCATCATCCTTATGTAAACCCTTTTCAAATCCCCGCCGTCTAAAAGCGTATCCTTTGAAAAAGCGCCCTTCGGCAATATCTTATTGCCGTTCGGAAAATCGTAGATGAACCGGCACTGCACGACGTCGCTCCCATACTCTTCCGCCCTGCCAAGCATTGTTTCGAGCATATCCGGCTCCCAGTAGTCGTCCGCGTCCAGAAACGCGGTGTACTCCGCACCGAGCATGGCAAGCGCTGTATTTCTTGCCGCCGCCGCGCCGGCGTTTGTTTCATGCTCGAAAACCTTAAACCTGTCGTCTGACGCCGCGTATTCCAAAAGAATGTCATGGCTGCCGTCTTTGGAAGCGTCGTTAACCAAAATCGCCTGCCAGTCCGGAAACGTCTGGCTTTTCAAGCTGTCAAGGCATCTTCTTATATATTGCTCGGCATTATAAACCGGTATGATAATCTGTATCTTAGGATTTCCCACAAGAAAACCTCCGTTCTATATCGCCTTTCAGTCTTTGCTGTCCGTTTTTAATATCCTTTGAATCGTATCCAGCAGAACCACCACGTCAATCGGTTTTGAAACGTGCGCGTTCATACCGCACTCCATAGCCTTTTTCTGATCCTCGTCAAACGCGTTTGCCGTCATGGCCACGATAGGGATTTGTGACAGCGCCGGGTCGTCCAGGCGCCTGATTGCCTTAGAAGCGCTGTAGCCGTCCATAACCGGCATCTGTATATCCATAAGAATTAAATCATAATGCCCCGGTTCGGAATTGCTGACCATCTCTACCGCTTCCTCGCCGTTAACGGCGGTTTCAATTTTAAATCCGCTTTCCGACAAAATCTCCTGCGCGATCTCGCGGTTCAGCTCGTTATCCTCCACAAGCAGGAAGCGTTTATCTCTGAATTTCGCTGCCGTCGCGGGAATGGGGCTCTCCGCCCTGTGCAGAGGCTCGAATTCCGCCTGACTTATCGCCGCCGCCAATGTGTCGCGAAGCTCGGATATGAAAAGCGGCTTGTTGCAGAACGCGGTAATACCGGCGCTTCTGGCCTCCTCCTCAAACATACTCCAATCGTACGCGGTGAGGATAATAATCGGCGTGGACTCGCCAACCTCCTTGCGTATGCGCCGCGCAACCTCCAATCCGTTTAAATCGGGTAATCCCCAGTCTATAATATACGCGTAGAACTCATCGCCCATCTCTTTGGCCTGCTTCGCTCGCAGCACGGCCTCCGTGCCGCGCAGCGTCCATTCCGCGCGCATGCCTATGTGCACAAGCATCTTCGAAACGCTGTCGCAGGTGGTAAAGCTGTCGTCGACAACCAGCGCGCGCAGTCCGATAAGCTCATGTATGGCCTCTATCTTTTTCGGCTCCTCCACAAGCCTGAATTCGAGATTTACAATAAACTCCGTGCCCTTGCCCTGTTCGCTTTCCACCTCTATATTTCCGCCCATGGCCTCTATGATACTCTTGGATATGGGCATTCCGAGTCCGGTTCCCTGTATACCGCTGACTGTTGACGTCCTCTCCCTTTCAAACGGCTCGAACAAGTGCTCCAAAAACTCCGGCGACATGCCTATTCCCGTATCCTTTACCCTTATTTCATATGCCCCGTAACCGATGGGCGCGCCCGGCTTTTGCCGTATCACGAGCGAAACGGCGCCTCCGGCGGGAGTGAATTTAATCGCGTTGCTCAACAGGTTTAAAAGCACCTGATTTAAATGCAGTCTGTCGCAGTAAATATTCTCATCCACAACATCGACCGTATCCATGAAAAAGTCAATCTGCTTTGACTGCATCTGCGTCTGGATAATATTGCGCATATCCTTAAACACATCGGAAATACTACATTCCTTTTCGTCTATATTAAGCCGCCCGCTCTCTATACGGCTCATATCCAGCACATCGTTTATAAGGCTCAGCAAATGCTCGCTCGATGAAAGTATTTTTGAAAGATACTCCTGCACCCTATCCACATTCTCCACATGCGTCTGCGCGAGCGTTGTAAAGCCGATAATGGCGTTCATAGGCGTTCGTATGTCGTGCGACATGTTCGAAAGGAACATCGTCTTTGCGCGCTCCGCCGCCTCCGCCTTTTGCAGACGTGTTTCGAGCACTGCCTTTTCGACCGCTCTTTTTGTCATCTCCCTGGACGTCTTTACAACCCACATATAATACGCGATTACAACAAGCGCCATAAGCGCGGCTATTAACCATAAGATTTTTTGAATTTCGTACAGATTTGAAAGCGCCGTTGACGCCGGCACGGAAACGGCGATCTCCCAGTCGTTCATATCCGCCGGCGCGTAGTACATATACATCCAATCGCCCGTAGTCTTTGAGCGTATAACCGTGTAGCCGCTGCCGCCGTCCATCATATCCTGCCTTGACTCCGCCCAGCTTTTCGTGCCCTTCACGTCGCGCTCGCCAAGACTATTTATATTCCCCAAATCTCTGTGCCATGTATCCATAATGAAATCGCCGGTGGATCTTTCGATAATGTACACGCTGGCGCTTGCATTATAGATATTATCTATATTCAGGCTGTCCGGCAGCTCGTCGAGCATTGTTATGCTGTAGAGCAGCGCGGCTATTTCGCCGTCTTGCTCGATTGGCACGAAATGGCGTATAACCTCCTTGTCGCTTCCTATCATGTTTACGCGGCCGGAAATATGCTCGCCCTTCGCCGCCTCCTCCGCGAAGGACAGGGCGCTTGTCGTATCCACCGTATCGCCTGTGGGCGTTATAATACTGTTGTCCGGCAGAAGGATATGCATCCGTGAGGTTTCCAGAAGCGGCGACATCATCGACACCATGCGTCTTAGCGCGTCCTTGTCAAAATCATCCACTACCGAGAGCAAATCCGCCGACGCGTTTAACAAATAGCTGTCGCGCCGCATTTTATTTTTTACCTCGCCTATTACGGTTTTACTCCCCTCCTGCATACGGGAAATACACCTGTTCTCAATCAAATTGCTTATTCGTATGTACCCGCCGACAAAAAACAATACTATTCCCAAAATCATAATAATGGTCGCGGCCAGGTTCTTATCGAGAGTGCGTCTTATGGTTTTCATAAACTCGTAACTCCTCCTTAATGTATAAAGCCGTTAACAGCCAAATGAGTGGGATTTATTACCCCCCCCCCGTTCAAAAACGCGTCGGCCTCGGCCATGTCGTAATTTCGTATCGCCACACAGCCCTTTCCGTTTTTCTTTGCCTCATACAACGCGCGGTCGGCCTGGCAGAACAGCGCGTCGAAGCTGTCCACCCTCTGACTGTTTACCACCAGCGCGCCCAGAGAGCAGCTTGCGTATATATCCAAATCCTCCTTGACGGATTTTCTAAACATCCGATTTACCGTGGCGCATTTCTTCTCCAGCTCGTCTTTTGAAATCCCGCCGCATAACAACACCATGAACTCGTCGCCGCCAAACCGCGCGACAATATCCTTGGCGCGGAAAACCTTTTTCAATACCATAGCGGCATAGCGCAGAACAATATCGCCCTTATAATGCCCGTAGGTATCGTTAATCTGCTTAAAATCATCAAGATCCATAACAATGAGCACAGCCGAAACCGCGTGGCTGCTGCTTAGGTATTTATAAATTCTTTCCTGTCCGCTCTGCTTATTGTAAATTTCGGTCAAAAGCGGATCCCGTATGCTTATCTGTTCATATTTTACGCGCCTGTCATACTCCTTTATGCGTATTGACATGGCAATGCCTTCAATAAAAACCGAAAAGGCAATGGCGCAAATCGCGTTAAACGTCTCGTGCTGGTATAAAAACGCTGACTCCTTCCAAATATGCGCAGCTATGATATAAAGTATTCCGAAAATTCCGATAACGCTGTATGTGGTTTTGAACGAAAAGACAAAAAGCAACGGAAATATGATAAACATCATGGAAATAAAACTTGATGGCGCGCCCCTGTCGCTCTCCGCGTCTATCAGGACAATAAAGCTTAGCACGGTCACCTCAAACAAAACGCACAGAAAACTTATTTCCTTTTCTTTTTTGATACTCCTTTTATTATAGAGCTCGATTATAACTTCCAGAATAACAACAGCCGGCAAAAAGAGAATATGCTGCATCGAAGGTGCCCAGTCACGGATAAGCCACGGTGTAGCAACCAAAAATATAACCAGTAATACAATTGTCATAAGGCTCGCGCTGCGAAGAGTTTTAAAGTTATTTAACGCGTTCTCATTTGCCGCGTCACGAATATAATCCTTTCTTCTCTTTACTTCGTCCTTTATGAAATTTATTATAAACATCATATTCTTCCCCTTGTTGAAAGCAATGACTTAAATATTTGCATTGCTTTATTATTGATTTTGCGCTTTTACTCGCAATTTGCTCTTATGGCCTCCGTTACCTTCCCGTATTCCTCCGAGATTTCCGGCATCATATCCACAGCCGCCTGCGTGTCGCCGTCGCGCAGCGTCTGTACCTGTCTCGTAAAAAGATCAAACAATGTCTCGAACGCAAGATTTCCGCAAATGCCCTTTAGCGTGTGCGACGCCGCGAGCATATCGCCCGCCGCGCCGGACTCCGCCGCCTCGGTGAGCTTACCGTAATTTTCGTCCGCCAAAAATTTCTTTAAAAAGCGATTCAGCATAGCCTCGCTGCCCATAAACCGCTCCAATGCCGCATCACAGTTAATTCCCGCCGCGACCAACGCTTCCTTTTTTGATGTTTCCATAATATCCCTCCGTCAATATTAATTTAACTGAAATCCCCGTTATACAGTCCGCGCAATTCGTCCTCCACCGCCAGGAACCTGTCAAGCAGCAGCGGATTGAACGTGCCGCACTCGCCGTTTTTTATCATCGCAAGAACCTTTTCCTGCGGGAACGCGTCCTTATACACTCTCTTGCAGTTGAGCGCGTCGTACACATCCGCCAGGGATACTATCTGCGCCCAAATAGAAATCTCGTCGCCCGCGAGGCCGTCCGGGTACCCCCTGCCGTCCCAGCGCTCATGATGGTGCAGCGCTATGTCGTAGGCGTAATTATAAACGGCGTTCTCGCGAAGCTGCGGTATTTTTTCAAGCAGCAGCGCGCCCTGTGTGGTATGCGTTTTAATAACTTCAAATTCCTCCGGCGTAAGACGCGCGGGCTTATTTAAAATTTCATCCGGAATGGCTATCTTGCCCACGTCATGCATGACGGACGCAAGCGCGATATTCGATATTTCCTCCTCGCTCATTCCCTCGCCCAAATCCGTTCGCGTCAATAAAAACCTCGTAATGTCATGTATGCGGCGTACGTGCTCGCCGCTTTCGCCGTTTCTGAATTCTATCGCGGCTGCGAGCGCCTCGAACAAGCCTCGGTTCAGCGAGGAAATTCTGTGCTCTTTTTGCAAAAGCTCCGAAGCCTGCACATCCACTCTTGTACTCAATTGTTTTCTCGCTCTGAACAGCTCCACCACGGAGTTTACCCGTCGTTCCACCACATACGGCACCACGGGCTTGCTTATTACGTCCATTACTCCGAGTCTGTACGCCTCGCGCATAACGCTGTCGCTTGCCTCCGCTGTTATAAGAAATACCGGTATCTTATCGTTGAGCCCCTCTTTTTTAAGGTTTTCCAAAACCTCCAGACCGTCCATTTCCGGCATCATCGCGTCAAGCAAAATAGCGCTGTACTTTTCCGGACACTCCTTAATTTTATCAAGACCTATCCGCCCGTTTTCCGCTTCCTCCGTCTGATAGAAACGTGAAAAAAGATTGTCTAAAATGGCGCGGTTAAACTCGTCGTCGTCAACAATCAAAATATATTCGTTTGAGGTATCATCTTTTCCGTTTAACATAGAAAACGGCATATATCCCATTCCCCTTTCACCTTCATCAAATGCCTTCTCCCGCGCTCTTGTAAAAAGCGCGCATAAATACATATATATTATACCACGCAATGCAGTCCGTGTCAATGATTTGAGAAAAAAAGAGGAAAATAACGAATATAGATGAATATAATAAGTTCTTATGCGCATATAAAAAGGGGCTGTGCGCTTCAGCCCCTTTTTTGTTATACCCGCCGTGGGTTAATATATGTAAAGCTCCAAATCCTTATACGGCAAAGTTTGCACCGTCGCGCCTTCGTTCGCCTCAGCCCATTTGTCAACGGCAGCCTGCGCGCCGCCGCTCGCGGTCGTTACCGCCTCTTTATCGAATTCATGTATTATAATATTCGGATTTTCGTATTTAGTCATTTCTGCCAAACCTCCTCTGCTACTGTTTCGGTCAATCTATTGACACGGGCGCGTCCGTGCTGAACTTTACATCTACGCTATATTTCTCCGGAATACCCGTGATTATTAAGCCCAGCTTAACCGTTCCCGATTCTATTTTAGGCATGAAACCTTCAAGCGGATACTTGGCTGTTTTAGTCGTATCGGCGCCGCTGAAAGTAACCTTCAGTGACTTATAGCTGTCCGCATTGTCCAAAACCGTTGCGAAGCCCCTATCGACGGTTCCGTCCTCGTTATGCGTAACCGCGTCCAAAAGCTGCTCCATCTGAACGGAGTCCGGAATTTTGCCGCCCGCCGTCACGCTAACACTGCCCGTTACCGTGTTGTAATTACCTCCATCTTTCGGCGTGAACCTCCAGCCGTATGAATTTGTTCCATCTTTAATCGTATCACTCGCGTTTTCCCATTCAAGCGTACCTTCGACGGCGGCGCTATTATGCGGATTTATAAACGTGCCGTTAATCTTTACGTCCGAAAGCTTCGTTCCCGCCTCGGCGGTTCCCACTGTTATGTCGCCGTTGGGCGTCGGATTTGCCTTTGCTACTTCGATACTGATATTAAACGACTTCACAATGCGTCCCTCGGTGTAATTCATCGAGCATACCGCGTCATTGTGCTTTCCTACAGTGAGCCCTGCTCGCGGCGTAATCTCAACTAAAGCGTAATTTTTCCAGTTGTATTGCTGTGATGTTTGATCGGCCGGAGGAATATACCAAAATGACGGTTTATTCGCGTCAAGTCCGCCGTCGCTGTACATCTTCTGCGCCTCCGGGTCAGTATTAAGGTTTATCCTTTTCACATCGAGCAAATCGTTCTTTGAATACGCCGGGATATATGAACGCTGATTACCCTTGTTCACAAGACGCAATGTGAGCGGTCTTCTGTCGCCGTACTCAACAGTCACGGGTGTTCCGTTGTCGCTTACGAGCTCGTTAAACGAGACTTCGGTATCGAACTCTATCGCCGCGCCGCCATCAGCGTCCTTTTGGAATCCGTAATCGTATGACTTCGGTTCTGACAGTACCGCCTCGAGCGTTATCTTGTTATCGTCCGTTCCGTCCGCGTCTCCGGCGGGGATTTTATTTCCTACGGCTTCGCCGGTCTCCTTTATTTGCCAACCCGATATTGTTTTGTTTGTACCTTCGGGACATACAATGCTCGGATCGACTACCGTTATCCAGTCGCCCTCCAGCGCCAGCTCGGTTATCGTATCCGCCGGCGCCTGTTCTATCGGGCACTGAAGCTTATAGTCCGCTTGTTTATCGGCATAGCTTAGCGTATATGTAACCTCTGTGATGTTAATCGCGTGTGAGGAAACGAGCATTTTATCCTCGCACTTTAAAATTTTATCCTCCGCAGTTTTGCCTGACGCCGCCGTGCCGCGCTCCGCTTCCGTAGGATCGAGCTGCCACAGATTTACGATATATTTGCCCGTCTGATATTCATGTGTTGTGTCCTGTTCAAAAAGATCGCTGCCCTGTCCTATATTCCAGCCGTGATAACGGTGCTTTGAATCGCCGTCCGTAAGCCCCGCGCTGACATTACCCACTATTCCGTTGTTGGGAATGATTGACTTCGACGCGTGCCGGTCAATTGCCGGGCCGTGCGCCGGACGCGCGATTTCAAGCTGGTAGCACACATTATCGAGCGTGTATGTTCTCGTGTCGCCGTCAAACGCCGCTTTGTGGTCTATTTTGTTTGAAAACTCCGTCCAAAGCAGATTTTTGAAATTCGCGCTGTCGCCCTCGTCGATATTAAAAACGCTGCTCGTCTCCGGATGCGCTCTGAATTGCGTGTTGGTCAGACGAACGTCGCCCTTGCGGTCCGCCTTTATCTTCGTTGTCGCAGCCGCCTCGGCGGACGGCGTCGAGGTGATCTCCGTATTGCTCTTAAACGTCTTTACCGTATATTCGCCCGACTGTGCGCCCGTGGGAATTTCCATATCGTAGCGCGTGGGCCATGACGCTACCGTTTTTTTGTCAAGATAGCTCCACGCGAATGTCGTATGCTTCCCGTCGCCTTTAGCCTGTATACCGTATGTGTCGCCCAGGGGCGAAACGACCTCAAACCACAGATAATCGCTTTCCGCGGGCGCTGTGTTAAACGTCACATACATAATCTGATTTTTCGCCGGCACGCTCTGTATCGTGCCCTTTACGGTCTCGTCAAGCGCCGACGCGTCGCGTACAAACGCACCCGTAACCGGTTCCGCCGCGCTGACCGTGGCAATGCTTGCGGGCATAAGCGATATTGCCGTTGCCGCCGCCGTCAGCAGGGCTAAAAATTTTCCTTTCCTCATAACATGTCTCCTCTCACATAGTTGCCAATATATTACCGCGCCGTCACGGCGCGCAATCTCGTTCCCGAACACTTATCCCTGCGCCAAAATTTTTTCAAACTTAACGCCGTAGTTATGCGTGTCGTCGTCAAGAGTCGTCTTTATGCTCTTTACCACAAATTCGCACGCTTCTTTGAGCGACTCGACAAGTGATTTGCCGTTCATATACGCGCCTATCGCCACGCTTGAAAATACATCGCCGGTACCGTGGTAGTTCTTCGGCACAAGCTCTGTGAAATACTCGACGAACTCGCCCGTCGACTTCGTATACGCCACCGCGCCTATTCTGCCCTTTTCGTATGAAACTCCGGTCAGCACGGAAATCTCCGGCCCCATCGCGGCGAGCCTTTTTAGCATCGCCTCTATATCGGCCTTTGTATAGCTCTCCCGGTATGGTTCATCTAACAGAAACGCCGCTTCCGTGATGTTTGGCAAAATCATATCCGCCTCTTTTACGATAGTCCGCATACCCTCCACAATATCGGGGGTAAGCGCCGGATAGAGCTTGCCGTGGTCAGCCATCGCCGGATCCACTATGAGTTTGCCGCCGTCCTTTAAATGGTTCTTCTTCATCGCCTTCACAAGCTCGAACTGGCGGCTGTCGCCTATGTAGCCCGTATATATGGCGTCAAAGCGTATGCCCTCTTTATGCCAATGCTCGGCGATTTTAGGCATCTCCTCGGTGAGGTCGAGCACGGTAAAGCCGGTAAATCCACCCGTGTGCGTGCTCAAAATGCCCGACGGCAGGATTGCCGTCTCGATCCCGTACGCCGATAATATAGGCAATGCTACGGTCAGTGAACACTGACCGTAGCACGATATATCCTGTATTGATACAATTTTACTCATTTTTATGCCCTGTTATTTCTTTAAATTTTCTATAAGCCTGTCAAGTTCTTCCGCCATTTCCTTCGGGAGCTGGTCGCCGAACTGCGCGAAATACTGCTTTATGCCGGTGTTGGGATCCTCAACATCCTTAAGCCACTCGTTAGCGTCGATTGTAAGGAGCGCCTGAAGCTCATCCTTTGTCATATCGAGGCCTGTTATATCTATATCGTCAACCTTCGGCACATAACCGATAGCGCACTCATCCGCGCCAACCTTGCCGTCGCATCTGTCAAGAATCCAGAGAAGCACGCGCATGTTGTCGCCAAATCCCGGCCAGAGGAAGTTTCCGTCATCGTCCTTGCGGAACCAGTTGACATGGAATATCTTCGGAGCCTTGTCGCCTAACTTCTTGCCCATTTCGAGCCAGTGTCCCCAATACTGCGCCATGTTATAGCCCACGAACGGCTTCATCGCCATCGGGTCACGCCTTACAACGCCCACCGCGCCGGCAGCCGCCGCCGTTGTCTCCGACGCCATTATAGCGCCAACGAATGTTCCGTGCTGCCAGTCTCTTGACTGGTATACCAACGGAGCGCACTTAGCGCGGCGTCCGCCGAATACGATAGCCGATACCGGAACGCCCTGCGGGTTCTCGAACTCCGGTGAAATGCACGGACAGTTCACAGCCGGAGCCGTAAATCTTGAATTGGGATGCGCGAGATTGCCGCCCGCCGCGATATACTCCGGACCGTTTACCTTCTCGCCCTTCCACTCCGTCGCGTCAACCGGCGGATTTTTGTCAAGGCCTTCCCACCAAACCGTCATGTCGGCATTGTTGATTGCCACGTTTGTGAAGATTGTGCCCTTCTTTGTCGATTCGAGAGCGTTGAAGTTTGTCTTTGTCGATGTGCCCGGCGCTACTCCGAAGAAGCCCGCTTCGGGGTTAATCGCGTAAAGTCTGCCGTCCGGGCCTATGTTGAGCCATGAAATGTCGTCACCGACCGTCCATACCTTATAGCCCTGCTCCTTTAAGTACTCCGGCGGAATAAGCATAGCAAGGTTTGTCTTGCCGCAAGCCGACGGGAACGCGGCGCAGATGTACTTAACCTCACCCTGCGGATTTTCAAGTCCGAGTATCAGCATATGCTCCGCCATCCAGCCCTGATTTCTGCCGAGGTATGACGCGATTCTCAATGCGAAACACTTCTTGCCGAGCAGCACGTTGCCGCCGTAAGCAGAGTTGACCGACATTATCGTGTTATCCTGCGGGAACTGAACGATATATCTCTCCTCCGGATCGACGTCCTTTTTGGCATGCAGACACTTAACGAACTCCGCGTCCGGATCGTTTCCGAGCTGAGCCATAACCTTGTCGCCCACTCTTGTCATTATCGCCATGTTCAAAACAACGTAGATTGAGTCTGTAAGCTCGATACCTATCTTTGAGAACGGTGAACCTACCGGACCCATCGAATACGGAATAACATACATTGTTCTGCCTTCCATGGAGCCTGTGTACAAAGCGTTGAGCTTCGCGTACATCTTTGACGGCTCCATCCAGTTATTTATAGGGCCTGCCTCAACCTCCGTCGGCGTGCATATGAACGTTCTGTCCTCAACGCGCGCAACGTCGTTCGGCGCTGTTCTGTGATAGTAGCAGCCGGGGAGCTTTTCCTCGTTGAGCTTGATCATCTCACCTGTGGAAACAGCCTCCGCTCTTAACGCCTCAAGCTGCTCCTCCTCGCCCGTAATCCATTCCACCTTCGCCGGCCTGCACATGGCAATCATTTCGTCGAGCCATGCAAGCACTGTCTTGTTTTCTGTCATGGTAAAGTCCTCCTACATAAAATTTATCATAAACTAATGTTTAATGTTCAGATTAAAACCAGTTATAACTTGAACACTCGTATTATACCATAATTTTCGGCGTTTGAAAAGCATAATTCAAAAAATTTTATATTTTTGTAATTTAATTCTAAAAATATTCCGATTGCGTCATTTGTTTAATCAATATGCACAAACGCCAATCCGCCCGCCGATTCAGCGCGTGTTTAAGCGCAATTAAAAAGGCGGAGCTTACGCTCCGCGCTTTTTTAATCGCTGTATCCGAGACTGATATAGTCTATGTTGCCGCAATATTTCCCCGTGGTGGTGAGTTTTACGAATATACCCATATTCCCGGCTCTGCCGCCGCCGGTTATTACTGTATTTTTTTGGAAATCATTCCACTTTGACGGATTGGTCACAAGCGGTCCGACCTTGCCGAGGCTGTTTTCCGGTGTCAAAAGCTTTTCTATATCGCTCTTTGACGCGCTCGCAATATCCGTATCGCCCGTATCGACCGCGAAGAACTCCGCCGTGACGTCTCCGGCGTCCTCGCGCACGCCCGCTATAATATCTATTACCGCAAGCTTATTCATGTCGCGCTCGCCGAAATAGAATATATCTCCGTTTACGGTGTTTTCCACAACATAGCCGCCGCTCGCGTTGGTTTCGGCTTTCTTATCCGACTTTTCCGTCCATGCCTTCGTATAGTCCTCAAACTCTATCTTCTGCGTGTATGTGACGGGCGGCGCCGTTACGGACGGTGTGGGCTTGGGCGTCGGAGTCTCCCGATCCCCCGCCTCCGTCCTTGAGGTGTCATATATGACTCCGTAGAGGTTCTTGTTCGAGCCGCCGCCGTAGATATATACCGTCTCGCCGCCCTTTACCGCCATTTCAAGCGGAGTGAGAACGCCTGACGCTATTCCGGACTTTTCAACCTTCGTATCCCCCTGCTCGGCAATCATCTTTCTTCCCTCTGACGCGTCGAACAGTACCGTTATAACGCCGTCCGCCTCGGGCGTGAAGTATACGTTTTTTGTCGTCCTGCTTCCCGCGCCGCCTTTAAGTGCCCGCGTGAAGGTGTAGTCCTTGCCGTTGTATGTATATGTCCTCTTGCTGTTTGTCGTCTGCCAGCCGCCTATACCGTCCATGCCCGTACCGCTTGTGAGCTTTGAGCCGTCGGAGGTGTCAAAGAACGAGTCAAACGCGCTGTCGCCGAAGTTAAAGACCGTAAGCGCCTTTACGGGCGGCTTCGCGTATGTAACCTCGATTGATTTCGCGAGCGCCTTCATGCCCTGCGAGCTGTCCCATGCCATGAGCTCGACCGTGTCGCCCTCGCCGTAGCCGGAAAGCTCGCAAACGCCGTTTGTGAGTTCATTTATCCTGACGCTCTGTAGCAGTCCGTCGTCGCCGCGCCTGACCTCCATAACCGCGCCGTCCGCGTTCGGCAGCGTCACTCTTATCTTGCCGCCCGCAAGACTTACCGCGTCCATTTCCGAATCGATGTAGTTAAGACGGATAAAGTCGAGGTTAGCGCCGTTTGTTTGAACATATATCGAAGCACAGCCGCTCTCGTCGGTTATGACCTTCGCAAGCTCGTTCTTGTCAAGCTCCGCCGTAACCTCCGCCCAGCTGTTCCAATCGCCCGTTTTCGACAGCGCCGCGCTGCCTATCAGTCTGTCCTCGCTTGCCGAAAGCGACGCGTTAAGCGCTGCGTCCTCGCTCTTTGACGAGGCGCGGAACGTTATGCTCTTAAGCCCGTTAATCTTCACGCCGTCAAAACGTGCCCAGTACGTCTTTGTGTTTCCCGCGCAAAGACCTCCCGACGCGCCGCCGCGTCCGCCGTCGCTGCCGTCCGAAAGATTCATACCGCCGCCGTCGTCGGCGTGTTCGGCCTCAAGCTGCAAATTCGCATGTAGAATAAGCGTGCCGCATTCCTTATCCGTATAGTTATTCGCCGTAATTTTATACACGCCGTTTTCGTAAACCGTAAGCGTTCCGTCCGCCGCGTTTATCTGCGCCGGCATACGCCCCGATGAATCGAGCTTCTTTATATCCCATACGACGTCCCCCACCGGCTCGCCGCCCTTTGCCGCCGAAAGCTTTACGGTGTACGGGTTTTCCCTTGTGTACGTCCCGCTTACAGAGCCTGACTCCGCTTTGTATTCGCCTATCGTGGTATAGTCTATACGCCTGTTGTCTATCGCGTTATTTTCCGCCGTTATTTCATAGCTTTCCAAAAGCTCGATTCTCGGCACCGCCGCAAGCTTCTCCTTAGCGTCCTTTAAAAGTCCCGGCAGATTTTCCGCGAGCAGCTCCGCCTCCATAGCCTGCTTCGCGGCCTCGTAAATTTCCGTAAGCTCCGCGTAGTCGTCGGGCTCGAATGCCGCTTCGGGGTATATATCATACGCCGATTTCAGCTCGCCCAGATACTTCGCCTTTTCGTCCTCCGACGCTGCGGGCTTGATCTCGTTTACGACCGGGAATGTATCCTCTACCGTATCGGTTCCGTCAGAAACCTTTACCGTTATTATTGCTGTTCCGGCTGTGTTTCCCGCCTTTACAGTGCCGTCATTATCAACCGCCGCCACATTTTGGTTCGAGCTTGTATAGCTTACGTTGTAGCCCGACAAATCATATATGAGCGCGTCGTTTTTAAGCGCGACGGATACGCCGGCGTCTATATTCTTTGCGGGTTTAATCCCCGAACCCGTATCGGCGCCTATAGCCTTAATACCGCTCGGTATCGCCTTTACAAGCTTTAAGCCGTCGCTGAGCTCGCCCGACACGTTCACGTTAACCTGCTGTCCGTCCGCTTCCGAGCTCGCCCCTACGGTTATGGTGTACATACCCTCCGGAACATAGTTCTTTTGCGTGGCCTCGTCAAAGAACCCGTTATCAGCCATATCCAATTTGAAGGTAACCGTCTTTTTCTCGCCCGCGTTAAGCGAAACGCGCGTAAATCCCTTTAGCTGCTTGAGCGGCAGCGCTACGCCGTCCGCGCCGGGCGCGGTAACGTACAGCTGCGCAATTTCCGTTCCCGCCTCGCTGCCCGTGTTTTGTACCTCCACGGTAACCGTCACGGTCTGATTGACGTCTACTTCCGTTTCGTCAACCTCTATATTCGAATACTCAAACTCCGTGTAGCTCTTTCCGTATCCGAACGGATATACCGGAGTGCCGTTGTAATATTGATAGGTTCTGCCGGGGAAGTCGTCGCCCTGCTTTATTTCATAGTTTGTGAAGTTATAGTCTATATTGTCTATTTTCTGACGCGGCGAGCCTATGGGCATCTTCAAAAGATCCTCCGCCTTGTACCATGTGGTTGAAAGCTTGCCGGACGGGTTCACGTCACCGTTTAAAACCTTGCCCAGCGCATCGCCCTGACACTGGCCGTTATACGACGTCCATAGCATCGCCGCGCACTTGTCCTTTATGCCCTCCACATTAACCTGACCGACTGTTGAGAGAACCACTATCGTTTTTTCCGGATAGGCCTCGCAAAGCTCCGCTACATGCTTCTGTGACGTCGGAAGATCGATAGAAGCTCTGTCGTGCGACTCGCTCGAATCCGATGTTGTCGTGCCGCCGTAGGCTATTATATAGTCCGCGTTATCAAGCGCATCCTTGTAGCTGTCAACGCTGAAATCCGCGCTCGCGCTCACCGTTATATACATATCCGCCGTTTCATTATAGCCGCCCGACGCGCCCGTGTACTCCGCCGTGTTTTCCGCGCCGGCTATGTCCACAACCGCAACCGTCTGCGTGGTGTTGCTGTAGCCGATATTCACCGAAGCCTTCGGCGCACCGCTTATCGCGGAGCCCTCGATTTTAACCTGCGCCACATTCGAGAAATCTACCGACGGAATTACGGCATAGCCCGACTTTGTTATATTTTTAAAATCTTTGTCCATACCGCGCACGTTTTGCGCCTTGCTCAAATCGACATCCCTTGTCTTTCCGTCCGAAAGAACCAGCGTTATCTTTGAAATATTAAACAGCGGCGTTTGGTCGTTTACGTTTCCGAGATAAGTCACCTCCGCGTCCGCAAACGCCTTCTTTATGCCCTCTATCGGCGTTGAGGTCTTTGTCGGCTCCCCCGAATAATCGCCGAGTGTCAGTTCGCCCGCGAGGTTGCCTACGACCGCGATCTTCTTGCCGCTTGTACCTTTTAGCGGAAGCGTGTCGTTATTTTCGAGCAGTACCCAGCTTTCCTCCGCCGCCCGCTCCGCCTTCGCTACGCTTTCGTCCGTTTCGATATCCGACTCCTTAATATCTTGGTACTTAGCCCCGTCGTCAAACTCGCCCGTTTTCATTCTCGCCAAAAACAGCTCATATACTGCCCTGTCCAGAGTGTCCTCGTCCGTCCATCCTTCCGTTACCGCGTCATAGCCGCTGCTCTGCGCGCGGGCGCCGCAGTCGAGATTGTTTCCGGCATTGTACGCCGCGCCGGTCGTCATTGCGGCGGTGATGCTGTCAATATCCCAATCCGGAAACAGCTTCTGCCTAAGCGACTGTCTGCCGAAAAGGTTTTCCCACGCGCCGCAGTCGCCGACAACATATCCGCCGAAGCCGTATGTGCGGCGCAGCGCGTCGGTGAGTATGTATTTGTTCGCGCTCGACGCGATATAGTCGATAACGGTTTCGCCGTTCCTTGTCATGGTAATAGCGTTGTACGAGCTCATTACCGAGATAGGGTTCGCGTCCTCCACCGCTTCCTCAAACGCCTTCATGTAATAGTCGCGCAGCGTGCTCTCGCTCATAACCGAGGTTCCCGTCTGTCTCTCGCCCTCGCAGTTATTCGCCGCGAAATGCTTTAATGTCGCTATAACCTTTAAATACTTCTCGTCGTCGCCCTGCATACCCCGCACGGCTGCCGACGCGAGCCTTGCCGTAAGATACGGATCCTCGCCGTAGCTCTCCTCGTTACGTCCCCAGCGCGGGTCGCGCGCCATGTTTATCGTCGGGTTCCAATAGGACAAATCGTAGCGCGGATTTTTTGCTCGCGCCTCCGTTCCGGTTATGTCCATAATCTCTTGCATAAGCTCCGTGTCCCACGTATTTGACATTGAAAGACTTGACGGGAAGCTTGTCGCCTGCCCCTGACGCGCAACGCCGTGAATGCCCTCGCGCCAGTAGTTGTATTTTGATACGCCCAGCCGCTTTATTTCCGGAGCCGACCGTCCCGTCTGCGCCACCTTTTCTTCAAGCGTCATGCGCGATACCAAATCTGCCGCGCGTTCCTCGAACGACAGCGACGTATCCTGATACGGCAGCAGCTCCGCCCGCGCCGTATGCGGAACCGCCGGCGCGGCAGATACGAGCATCGCCGCCGTAACGATTGCCGATAATATCCTTTTCATATGGGTTCTCCTTTCTCTTATATGACAGCCGTTTCCGGCTACGCGGTTTTTAAAGCTCCGATACTGTTCTTTAATTATATTTTATCACATCTGCCGCGCATAAAACAGTCATAAAATAAAACGAACCCGCCAAAAAATATACAAAGCGAGTTTTGATTAAGATAAACTGCTTGACGAATTAATGTTCATGACGCGTGGACGAACAGTAATCTATTCTCACAGAAACCGGAAAAAACTAACCTTAACATATTGACTA
The DNA here is from genome assembly GCA_947628515.1 of uncultured Clostridia bacterium. Classification (GTDB taxonomy): domain Bacteria; phylum Bacillota; class Clostridia; order UBA1381; family UBA1381; genus Ornithomonoglobus. Next base: position 43,447 of record CANRAG010000003.1, read on the forward strand.
AACGCGGCCGATAAGGTATAATATAGTTATAATCAAGGCAGCGGAGAGGGGGAATACAATTGAAAGATATAGTAAAGGCTAAAACGGATGTTGTATTTAAAATTATGTTCGCCCGTGAAAGCGGCAAGGAGCATTTAAAGAATTTTATATCCGATGTGCTCGAGATACCTTATGACAGTATAAAGAATATAGAGGTTGAAAATCCTGAGATAACACCGGAGGAGATAGACGGAAAATTTACAAGGTTTGATTTAAAGCTCACCGTAAATAATGAGCTTGTAAATGTGGAGATACAGGTGAATAATCATCCGGGCTTTAAGGAGCGGGTATTGTATTATTGGGCGCAGAGATACGGAAACCAGCTCGAAAAGGGACAGGGATATGACGAAATAAAGAAAACAATATCAATAAACATAGCGGACTTTAAGATGTTTGATACCGAGTCGTACTGCTCAACATACACTATGGCTGATTTAGAGCATAACGCGGTACTGACGGATAAATGCGCGATACATTTCTTCGAGCTTGCCAAGCTCGATAAGAAGGTGGACGCGAAGGACAGGAAGAAGCTGTGGATGCAATTGATAAATTCCGAGAGTGAGGAGGAATTGGAAATGCTGTCAAATACAAATGTGGAGTCAATAAAGAGCGCGGCGGATACTATATTCAAATTGAGTTCCGAAAAGGATGTGCGCGACATGGAACGCAGGCGCGAGGAACGGCTGCGCGAGGAGGCATGGGCGCTAAACAGCGCAAGGCGCGAAGGAGTTGTCGAGGGACGACGCGAAGGACATAATGATTTGTTGCGGCAATTGCTTGATGAAGGCGTTATCAACGAGGAAACTTACGGAAGATTTACAAAACAGTAATACAACAAAATATAGTTATAAAAAGAATTTTGATTAAGGCAAAAGCAATGGCGGGCGCATATGCGCCCGCCGCTGCTTTTGCCTATATTTTATGTAATAAAACCGAATGTTGCACTGCCCGCGCCAGAGAATTCCGGTGTGTTTGAATTGTCAACATCAACCGTTGCATCTTTGGATGTGTCGCCCTGTTGAGCTGTTATCTTCCATTGCGCTTTCTTGATTTTACCTTCAACGACTGCCGCGTCCGTCTTAAATGACGCCGCCGCTTTGCCGCCATTTGGATCGTTATAATGTTCATGACGCGTGGACGAACAGTAATCTATTCTCACAGAAACCGGAAAAAACTAACCTTAACATATTGACTAAACGCGGCCGATAAGGTATAATATAGTTATAATCAAGGCAGCGGAGAGGGGGAATACAATTGAAAGATATAGTAAAGGCTAAAACGGATGTTGTATTTAAAATTATGTTCGCCCGTGAAAGCGGCAAGGAGCATTTAAAGAATTTTATATCCGATGTGCTCGAGATACCTTATGACAGTATAAAGAATATAGAGGTTGAAAATCCTGAGATAACACCGGAGGAGATAGACGGAAAATTTACAAGGTTTGATTTAAAGCTCACCGTAAATAATGAGCTTGTAAATGTGGAGATACAGGTGAATAATCATCCGGGCTTTAAGGAGCGGGTATTGTATTATTGGGCGCAGAGATACGGAAACCAGCTCGAAAAGGGACAGGGATATGACGAAATAAAGAAAACAATATCAATAAACATAGCGGACTTTAAGATGTTTGATACCGAGTCGTACTGCTCAACATACACTATGGCTGATTTAGAGCATAACGCGGTACTGACGGATAAATGCGCGATACATTTCTTCGAGCTTGCCAAGCTCGATAAGAAGGTGGACGCGAAGGACAGGAAGAAGCTGTGGATGCAATTGATAAATTCCGAGAGTGAGGAGGAATTGGAAATGCTGTCAAATACAAATGTGGAGTCAATAAAGAGCGCGGCGGATACTATATTCAAATTGAGTTCCGAAAAGGATGTGCGCGACATGGAACGCAGGCGCGAGGAACGGCTGCGCGAGGAGGCATGGGCGCTAAACAGCGCAAGGCGCGAAGGACATAATGATTTGTTGCGGCAATTGCTTGATGAAGGCATTATCAGCGAGGAAACTTACGGAAGATTTACAAAACAGTAATACAACAAAATATAGTTATAAAAAGAATTTTGATTAAGGTAAAAAGCAATGGCGGACGCATATGCGCCCGCCGCTGCTTTTGCCTATATTTTATGTAATAAAACCGATTCGTTTAAATCAGAATGTAAATTCGAGCGTGTCGAAATCAACCGTTGTAATATTGGTCGCGTCCTTTATATTCTCTTCAGCCTGCCCGGCGTTTGTCGTAGGAGCGCCCGACTCCGTTACAACGCTCTCCATATCAAATAAGGAGATATTCATTACCGGATTTTCAAAATTCTTTTTCATGGTTATCATTCCTCCTTAATTATTCCACGGTGTATACAAACTGTGCGCTTATATTTGAATATTGTTCAGTATCAACGCCTTTTAACACAATACCGAATACTATATCCGCGCCGGTGAATGTGGTTCCTACCGTATTACCCCCTGTTACATCAACTGTTGCTGTGCCTTTTGAACCGTTCTTGTAAGCCGTTATAATCCACTTCGGGTTCTTGATTGTACCACTTGCAACGTTTACCGCGTCCGTCTTAAATGACGCCGCAGCGTCGCCTTCCAGATTGCTAAACGTTTCACCTGTTGCCGTCGCGGTCTGCTCCGTAGGCTCGGTTGCCGGAACTGTCACTTTAATCTGCGAAATGAATGAATCGCCTGTAGCCGAGAGATAAACAACCTTCTCTGCTCCTGTATCGTTTGTGTATGATATATCTTTTACTGCATAATTAGCAAGGTTCTCGGATGTTGCAAGATCACCTTTCTTTGTTTCAATCTCCGGTGCAGTGCTCGAAATTATGGCAACTCTATCACCGCCTCCGCCGCCTTTAACTCTTGTTTCAACCGTGGCGCCTGCCGCAAGCTTTACAGCTATATCATCCTGACCAACTTTAAGTCTGATACCATCGCCATGCGGCGCCCCATTCAAATCTTCTGATCCCTTGTCTGAGTAATACATAGGTCCGGAGGTGCCGGCAGCAAGAATCTCATTGCCAAAGTAAAGATGTCCTGTTATGTATACTGCGCCTCGTATTCCCCATTCAAAGGCTTCCGAATTTGCGTCAGCTGCCGGTTTACGCAGGTCATATGTCTTTGTTTCTGTCGCCGCTTTAAGAGTTTCTGTCGTGCCCTCAATGCCGCCCGCAACCGGGTTTGCGGGTTTAGCCGATGGTTTTGGTGTATCTGTCGGCGCATCTGTTGGTGCATCAGTAGGCTCGTCTGTTGCGTCGGGATCCGGTGTATCTGTCGGTTCTGTTGAAGCGGTATACTTCAACTCTGCGCCTTCCACGTACGCTGTGAATCCTCTCGCATAAATAATATAGTCGTTGCCTGCCTTTACATCAAAGGTTGCCGGTAAAACGGTTGACGTTGTTATAATAATGGTATTTCCCTGCTTAGTAGTATTGTTGTATATTTGCAATTTACGTTGTTGGGTTTCGCTAGCCGAAACACCTGTGATATAAATTCCAGCTGTACCGTCATACTCCGGAGTAAATACAATACTTGTTACCTGGGTGGTGTCATTCATTCCAAGATCTTTAAAATAATCAACGATATCAGGTATCTCCGTATTGTTCTTTATATCACCCTTTATCATAGTGCGTAATACCATAGTAGCATCAAACCCATCTGTCGTTCTGCTTGCGCTTGTAGAAATATTATTTGTTACCTTTAGCGTGAATGCTTTGTTGTATAGTGTGTCGCCCGCGTTGTATTTTTTTTCAGCTTCCACCTTATACAAATCAGTTGTCTCGCTTTCATCCGCGCTTGCTACCACATACAAGCCGGCCATGCAGCTTGCGCTGATTGCTGCTGCTGTCATAAATGACAGCATTTTTTTGAATTTCATAGAAAATTCCCCTTTCTTAATTTTTTCGGGAACGACAAAAAGACCTTCCCGTTGTTCCGTTACGGTTCACCTATCGGCTAAGTCAGATAATACCGCGCGTCCGCTTTTGGCAATTTCTCACACAAACGGCATAATAACGCGCAGTAATCTCTTTATAGCTGAACAGTAACGTTATTTGAATGTGATTTTAGTTTATTTACGCGCGCGGGCATAGGCAAAACCCTTCGCGCATATTATAGGCTAATTATATTATACAACAAAATCCAACGCTTGTATAGTTCCAATTAGAAAAATTTTCACTACACCGGTTGGATTTTGTTTCAGTTCGCTTATCCGACTAAATTCTGTCAAACACTGTTTGCAGCCTATCCGGCTTTGGTGATTTCTCGCGCAAACGGCGCAATAACGCGCGGTAACCGAGCCGGACAGTAGCTTAATTATCGGCAAATGCCGCTTTAAATTTAAAATATCCCCAGTCCTTCAAGGAGTATCTTTATCCCCAACAGTATCAGTATGCCGCCTCCGGCAAGCTCCGCCTTCGCTTTGTATTTTGAGCCGAAAACGTTTCCGACCTTAACGCCTGTCGCGGAGAGAAAGAAGGTCGTTATTCCTATCGCGAGGACGGCAAAAATGAGCGACGCGGCGGTTTTTATAAGAAACGCGAAGGTTATCCCGACGGCGAGTGCGTCAATGCTTGTCGCTATCGCCATAATAAGCATTGTTTTAAACGCGAAGGAGTCGTTATGCTCATCGTCACCGTCGCCCGAGCGGGCTTCTTTAATCATATTTATACCTATAACGCAGAGCAGAACAAACGCAATCCAGTGGTCGATAGACGTTATATAGCTTGCGAAGGTCGAGCCGAGCATATATCCTATCACGGGCATAAGCGCCTGAAATCCTCCGAACCATAAGCCCGTTATAATCATATGCCGCTTTAAAAGCTTCGGCGCGGCAAGCCCCTTGCACACCGATACGGCGAACGCGTCCATCGAAAGTCCGACAGCAAGCAAAAGCAGTTCCACTATTCCCATTATGTTTCTCCTTCTCTGTTTCGGTTACGTTAAATAATATTCGGGTTTGTTATTATATCACATAGTCATTGTGTTTGTCAAATAAAAATTAACGGTATACGCAAGACGGTAAAATGCACAAAAAATCTTATATCGCATTATGATATTTGTTAAAATTACGTAAAGCCCTTGATTATTTTCATATTTTGTAATATAATTATATTCATAGAATAAGAGAGGATGTATATTAGCCATGAAAAAAATTATTTGCCCGTTTGTTATTGCCGCTATGACTTTGCCCGCGTGCGCGCATACGCTTGCTGCGGATGGTAATAACGGCGGTCTGCTGCTGCATTACAGCTTTTCGGATATGAATACGGACGAAATTGTTAAGGACATGAGCGGAAACGGTAACGATGGAATAATTTACGGGGACGCCGATATCGAACCCGGCAGAATACATTTTGACGGCGAGGACGACTACATCAAGATGCCCGACGGACTTTTAAAGGATTGCGGCGAAGTAACGGTGGCTATAAATGTATGTCCGGAATTTGACTCGCTACATTATTTCACATGGAATTTCGGCACAAGCTCGTCCGAGGGATATATGTTTTTAAACACTTCGAGACCTGAACAAAGGCTGCGCTTTGCCATTACTCCGACCGGCGCGGACAAGGAGAAGGAGCTTCGTTTTGACGATGATATAAAGCGCGGTACATGGAGCAATGTTATAGTTACCTTTAAAGGTAACGAGGGCATAATGTACCGCGACGGTGTAATGGCAGCCAAAAACAGCTTTACCGTTACTCCGAAGGATTTGGGTAACACCGTGCAGAACTGGATAGGCCGCTCGCCCTACGGCGACGCGCTCATGCAGGGGTATGTGGAGGATTTTCGGGTATATAACAGAGCCTTATCCGAAACGGAGGTTAAGGCGCTCTCGGACGAGTATATGACAAATCTTGCAAATCCGGTCACAAACGCCGTGATAGACGGAGGGCTTAAGTCAACCGTAAAATCGGATATAACGCTCCCAACAAGCGCCGGCGGAGCGGAAATAAAATGGACAAGCAGCAATGAGTCCGTAATCACGAGCGACGGCAGAGTTACAAGGCCGAAGCACGGAGACTATTCCGCCGAGGTAACGCTTACCGCACAAATAACGGAAGGGGACAAAACCGAAACGAAATCATATACCGTATCGGTACCCGCTGAGGGCGGCGGCACATATGGTATAAATATAACAGGCGAAAAGGGCGCGGAAATCAACAGGGACATGATAGGCCTGTTCTTTGAGGACATAAACTATGCGGCGGACGGCGGACTGTACGCGGAAATGATAGAGAACCGCTCGTTTGAGGCCATGTATAACGATAACAAGACCTTTAACCCCGTATATGACGGCGGCTGGGCGTGGCGAGAGTATCCTGACGGAAAAGGTGAGCTGGTTTTAAAATCGGATGAGCCGCTTAACGCGAATAACACGCATTATCTTGAATTTAATGCGGCGCGCGGCAGCTTCGCGAACGCCGCGTACGACGGACTGGCTATGAGGAAGGGCATGGTTTATCACGGCTCGTTCTATGCCAAAACGAAGGACTATGCCGGAGCGGTAAAGATAAGCGCGATAAAAGACGGCCGCGAGATTGTAGCAGCAGAGGTGGACAAGCTTTCCGCCGACTGGACAAAACACGAATTCGATATGACCGCCACGGAGGACGTTCGCGGCGCGGATTTTGTAATCACGCTCGACGGCGCGGGAACAGTGGATTTCGATATGGTTTCGCTTATGCCCGACGACACTGTTTGCGGAGTGTTCCGTAGCGATCTTGTAAAAATGCTAAAAGACATAAATCCGGGATTTTTAAGATTTCCCGGCGGCTGCATAATCGAGGGATATGACCTTAACAACCGCTATAACTGGAAAGACAGCATCGGCGACGTGGCACAGCGAAAGGAAAACTGGAACCGCTGGGATTTGCACACGGACGGATATAACCACTACAATCAGACCCTCGGTCTGGGCTTTTACGAGTTCTTTGAGCTTTGCGAGTATCTTGGCTGCGAGGCAGTGCCGGTAGTTAATATGGGCATGGCGTGTCAGTTCCAGACAAGCGAGCTTGTTCCGGTCGGGAGCGATGAGTTCAATCAATACGTTCGGGACGCGCTCGATTTAATAGAGTTCGCAAACGGCGATGTGAATACGACCTACGGCGCGATAAGAGCTGCCATGGGACATCCGGAGCCGTTTAACCTGACTATGATGGGGCTTGGAAATGAGCAATGGAGTACTCCGGAAAACCAATTAAGAGCGCGTTTTGAAGCGTTTGAAGCCGCGATACACGAGAAATATCCGGACATGAAGCTAATCGGCACCAGCGGACCGGACGTAAATTCCGGCGGCTGGAGATGGGCGTGGAATTGGATCAGGGAGGACGAGGCAAAGAACGATAACTTTGTCTACGCCGTAGACGAGCACTATTACATGACGCCGTCATGGTTTTTGCAGAATACCGACTTCTACGACAGCTATGACAGGGGCACTAATGTGTTTGCCGGCGAGTACGCGTCGCGTACCAGAAATCTGCCGAACGATCCGGAGGCGAACACGCTCTATACCGCGCTTACCGAAGCGGCATATTTCACGGGACTTGAAAGAAACTCGGATGTTGTAAAAATGAGCTGCTACGCGCCGCTCTTTGCAAGGGTGGGATACACGCAGTGGTCGCCGGATCTGATATGGTTTGACGACGTATCCTGCTACGGCTCGCCGAGCTATTATGTTCAGAAGATGAACAGTAATAATATGGGCGATTACAACGTAGGATATGAAATAAAGGAAGGTTCCTCCGACAACGGGATGTTTTCAAACGTATCCTATGACGGGGAAAACGAAGAGCTTATAATTAAGCTTGTAAACACGACCGGCGACGCGCGCAAAGCGCTTATAAATGTTAACGGCTACGAGCGCACGGGCGTCGGAGCATCCTTTACAAGTCTTTATGTTAGCGAAGGGACGGAAAGACAAAAGGAACTGTCAAACAGCATAGAAAACCCGGAGCTTATAAAGGACGCGAATGGTATGATTACGGATTTGATATATCAAATTTCAATTGACGCAGAGCCGTATTCATTTAATATAATAAGAGCAAAGGCAAGACCGGCGGAAACCATGGACGAGCTTAGCAATCTGACCGATGCCGAGCTATCCAATCTAACACGGGGCGGGTTCATGTTAAAGGCAGCCTTATCAACCAAGGACTTTGACACGGGCGTTATGTATCGTTCGGAATTTACGGATATAACATCGCTTTATTTTATTAGGCCGGATTATTATAACGCCATAGGCTATTTGCAGAAAAACGGCATAGTGGAAGGCTACGACGACGGGACCGTCAGGCCGGAGCAGATTATAACAAGGGATGAAGTTAATATTATTCTGTCGAGAATGAAAAATAAATGAATTCACATACAAAAAAAGAGGAGGAATGAATCATGTTCGAATTCAAGGAAAACACCAAATATGACCTTATAGGTATGGGCGAGGTAATGCTCAGACTTTCGCCGCCGGGAAAGGAAAAGATTTCGCAGAGCGAGACTTTTGAGAAGAACGCGGGCGGCTCGGAGCTAAACGTTGTATCGGGCGCGGCAATGCTCGGTCTTAAGAGCGGAATTATCACCAAGCTTCCCAAAAGCAAGATGGGGCACTTTATCAGGAACAAGATCCGTTACGGCAATGTGTCGGACAATTTTATCGTATATGACGAGTCGCCCGAAAAGAGGCTCGGTATATACTACTACGAGAGCGGCGTTTATCCGCGTAAGTCGTCATGTATCTATGACAGAGCCGGAGCGTCCGTTTGCACTCTTTCGCTTGACGAGATCGATCCTGAGGTATACGACAGCACAAAGATTTTCCATATAAGCTCGATCACGCTCGCGCTCTCGCCGGAATTAAGGGAGGTATCGCTCGAAGTGATAAAGAAGTTCAAGGATGCGGGTGCGCTGATTTCGTTTGACGTAAACTACCGCGCGGCGCTGTGGTCCGAGGAAGAAGCGAAGCCGGTTATAGAAGGCATTTTCCCGCTGGTGGATATGCTGTTTGTTTCGGAGGAAACATCGAGAAGAATGTTAAGAAGAACGGGCACTCTTGAGGATATAATGATGGGCTACGCGCGCGACTACGGATGCGGACTTGTCGCGACAACACGCCGTGAGGTCGTTTCGCCCACAAGACATAACTTCAATTCAAAGATGTTCTTTGAGGGACGGTTCTATGAGGATAAGCCGTACAAGGAAATAGAGGTCGTGGACCGTATCGGTTCGGGCGACGCGTATCTCGCGGGCGTTCTCTACGGTCTTGTAAAGAACCGCGATATTGTTCGGGCACTGGAGGTCGGCAACGCGCTTTCGGCGGTTAAGAACACGGTAGCGGGCGATATGAGCGCAAGCTCGATAGATGAGATCCGCGCGGTAATAAAATCGCATAAAGCCACAGGTCCGCAGGACGAGATGGTGAGATAAAAGCAATACGTAAAATTAAGTTAAGAGAGGTAGAGTATAATGGGAAAAACAACAGGCGGCTTTACATTGCCGGGGGAGAGCGGCTATGAGGAGCTTACATTGGAGATGGCGAAGAAGTGGGGCGCGGACGTAATTCGTGACTCTGACGGAACGGAGCTGTCGCCGGAGATAGTGAATGCCGGCTACGGCATCTATTCGACCATATGCATAATCAGGAACCATAACGACTGGGCAAAGAAAAACCCCGATAAGCTCCAGGAAACATTTCTTATGACCGACCCTGTTGTCGCTGTGGGCGACACCGTTAAAATTGAGCTAATGAAGGACTTCTTCGCGGAGCAGTTTAAGATTAACGACACAGACGACTCAAAGGCGTATTGGCAGGTGTTTGACAGAACCTCAAATACCGAGGTCAAAGACTGGGAGTATGCCGACGGCGTTGTCACGGTCAAGAATATAACGCCGTTCCACAAGTACACCGTAAATTTCCTGGCATGGAGAATATGGGAAGAAATTTCGATGTACAACCATACGACAAATAACTGGGACAAGGAGCATCTTATGCAGATTGACCCCATATACCCCGAAACGCAGGAGTATATGAAGTCATGGCTAACCGACTGGTGCGAGACGCATCCGGCAACGACGGTTGTGCGCTTCACGTCAATGTTCTACAACTTCGTATGGATATGGGGCTCGGACGAGAGACGCAGGGAGAGATATTCCGACTGGGCGTCATATGACTTCACCGTGTCGCCGCTCGCGCTTAAACAATTCGAAAAACGGTTCGGCTACGCGCTGACGTCCGAGGACTTTATAAATATGGGCAAGCTCAATTCAAACCATATGGCATGCGGTCAAAAAAAGCTTGACTGGATGAGGTTTGTAAACGATTTCGTCGTTGACTTCGGTAAGGAGCTTGTCGATATTACACATAAATATAATAAAAAGGCGTATGTGTTCTACGACGATTCGTGGGTTGGCACGGAGCCGTGGGGCGAGAGGTTTAAGGATTTCGGCTTTGACGGGCTTATAAAATGCGTGTTTAACGGCTTTGAAACAAGACTTTGCGCGGGCTGCGATGCGGTCAAGACGCATGAAATACGGCTTCACCCGTATCTGTTCCCGACAGGTCTCGGCGGCGCGCCTACCTTTGCGCCGGGCGGCAATCCGACCCTTGACGCAAAGGCATACTGGAAGCAGGTAAGACGCGCTCTGCTCAGGGCAAAGATTGACAGAATAGGCCTTGGCGGCTATCTTTCTCTTACGATACCGTTCCCGGATTTCGGCGACTATATAGAGAAGATTGCAGACGAGTTCCGACAGATAAAGGAATACCACAACGCCGGCGCGCCGCTAACGTTGGGGCCGAGGGTGGCGGTTCTGACCTTCTGGGGCAAACTCCGCTCATGGACATGTTCCGGACACTACCACGAGCATCCGGAGGTTGACCTTATAAACGTAATCGAGGCGCTTTCCGGGCTTCCTCTCGATGTGGAGTTCATAAGCTTTGAGGACGTTTTGGAAAAGGGGCTTGACGGCTACGATGTGGTAATAAACGCGGGATTTGCCGGCAGCGCGTGGTCGGGCGGCTATAAGTGGACCGACGACGAGGTTGTAACGGCGCTTACGAAATTCGTATATGACGGCGGCGCGTTTATCGGCGTTGGCGAGCCGTCGGCGGTTAAGGGCTATGACACATATTTCAGGATGGCGCACGTGCTCGGTATGGATAAGGATACGGGCGCGAGGATTTCACACGGCAAATATTCGTTCGAGGTCGAGTACGACGACGCTATTGTAAGCGGCACAACCGTTGACCCGGACGATAAGGTATATATCACCGACGGCGATACAAAGGTACTTATGGCCGATAACGGTGTGCCGACAATAACAAAGCACAAGTTCGGCAAGGGCGCCGGCGTATATCTTGCGAGCTTCCGCCATGACGAGATTAACAACAGAACCCTGCTTAACCTCATACTCACCGCGGCGGGCGGGAGCCTTGACCGTATGTATATGACGGACAACGCGCTCTGTGAATGTTGCTACTATCCTGACGGAAAGCAGCTCGTTGTAATAAACAACGCGGAAACGGAGCAGACGACAACCGTTAAGACTGAAGCGGGCGATAAGACGGTTACGCTCGCGGCGTTCGATACAGCGATTATAAATCTTTAAATACACACAAAATCCCCGACGCGCGGTCGGGGATTTTGTATTTATTAAACGCTGTTAAGCTTAACTATATTCCTTTTGTATTCGTTCGGCGCCATGCCGTAGTGCATACGGAACATACGGTTAAAGGTCCGCAGCGAGCCGAAACCGGCGTCCTGACTTATTTCCGTAAAGGTCTTGTCCGTAGTGCGTATGAGTCCGGCGGCGTATTCCGAGCGCAGCGCGCCGAGGTAATTTCGCAAATTCATTTTGAACCGGTCGGAAAATATTTTTGAAATATAGCACTCGCTGACGTTAAATTCATCGGCGATTGTCTTGCGGCTTATGTCGTACATAAAGTTTTTCTCTATGTATTTCGTTATTTTATAGGTTAAGTCCGAAATAGGATCCGGAAAACGGGTTTCAAGGCGGATGATGTTAAGAATATACGACATAATTACGCATACCCACGAAAACCGTATATTTCCGCTAAGTCCCGGCTTTGCCGCGTTCAGCGCGAACCGCAGCTCGTCGTTTATCCGACCGGCGTCTATCACGGGCGCGTCCGGCCGCATCGCGCTCAAATCCGGAAACAGATTTCCGAACAGCCGCGGCGACGCCATGATTATGCGTATGTCCGAGCCGCGCGTATCCCCGTCCGAAAAATACGCGTGCAGCGTGTCGGGGAAAATGACCGCGGCGCAGCCCTCGCCCAGCTCGTATTCCGTTCGTTCGATTTTTATTCTCTGACGTCCCTTTTTCACATACACAATCTCGATATATTTATGCATATGCTCGCCGAAGCTCAATTCGTAATCGTTTTGCTTTATCGTAAGATCCGACTTGCGTATTTCATAAACCGGCAGCATTCGCTCCACCTCCAACCCCGATACGACGCGTCACATACAATTTAATATATTGTCCGCCGCGACCGTAATTCCGAGCTTGGCGGACTCGTAGGTAAGCCCGCCCTGCATATACGCTATATACGGCTCGCGCACGGGCGCGTCGGCGGAAAGCTCTATCGAAGCGCCCTGCACAAACGCGCCCGCCGCCATTATTACCCGGTCGCGATAGCCCGGCATGTCCCACGGTTCCGGAGTTACAAAGCTGTCAATGGGCGCGCCCTTTTGAATACCTTGGATAAACGCGATCATCCTGTCCTTATCACCGAACTCGATTGACTGTATTATGTCATGGCGCGCATCATACGGTCCGGGATCTGTCTTAAAGCCGAGCCTTGTAAATACCGCCGCGCAGAGCGCCGCCGCCTTTAACGCCTGGAGCGTTGTATGCGGAGCCATAAAAAATCCCTGGTACGCTTGACGGTTAAAGCCCATTGTGGCGCCGCACTCCCTGCCTATTCCCACGCATGTAAGCCGGTACGCGCACAGTTCTATTAAATCGCGCCGCCCCGCTATATACCCGCCGGTCGGAGCCAGACCTCCGCCCGGATTTTTTATAAGCGAGCCCGCCATTAAATCCGCGCCGTATTCCACAGGCTCCGCTGTGTCCGCGAACTCGCCGTAGCAGTTATCGACAAGACAAAGGGTATCGGGTGATATATTCTTTACAAAATCCGATATTTCACCGATTTTTTTTGCGCTGTAGGTCGGTCTGCTGCCGTATCCCTTTGAACGCTGAATGATTACCGCCCTAATCTTTTTCGCGCTTAGCGCCGCGCTTATACGCTCATAATCCGGCTCACCGTCCGCGAGGTCAATCTGCACGTAGCCTATGCCGAAATCTTTAAGCGAGCCGTTTCCGTCCCTGCCCGCTATTCCTATCACTTCTTCGAGCGTGTCGTAAGGCTTGCCGGTAATAGCTAAAAGTGTGTCACCGGGACGCAGAACGGCGTATAGCATCGTGGAAAGCGTGTGCGAGCCGTTTACCCACTGCTGCCGCACAAGCGCATCCTCCGCGCCGAACGCCTGCGCGAAAACCTTGTCGAGCGTATCGCGGCCGTCGTCGTCATAGCCGTAGCCCGTCGTCGGAACAAAATGCCGCTCCGATACGCGGTTATCGGAAAACGCTTTCATCACCTTTAGCTGATTTATCTCCGCTGTTTTCTCCATATCCTTAAAGACGTCCCGCACATCCTCCTCCGCGGCGTTCACTATATCGACGGCGCGCTTTGACACGCCGAAATTTTCCGCTATGTATAAGTCCTTGTTCATCCTTTGCTCCTTAAATGTTGCATCATTCGGGATACACAAATTTATACGTCTCGCGCATATCATAGTATCCCATGAAATCCTTATGTATATTGCCGTCCACCGTGAATTTAACAAAACGTATGCCCCGTATTCCGGTTATTGTATCGACGAGCTGATATATTATAAGCTTTTCTATATCACCGCTTGACGGAAGCTCGTCCGATATTGCGGAGCTGAGATTTACATACGCGATATTGTCCTCAACATTCACTGTTACGCAGTCGGGTATATTCGGGATAAGCCGCCTTATCCCCTCGTTGTCGTCACGTCCCCTTATAATACACTCCACCGCCGACCGCGCCATATGCAGCTTGTCCGACTCCGGTATCTCCTCCGTGTACGGCAGCAGCCGGTTCATTGCCGAGTCAACATAGTACACGTCTATTTCCGTCTTAGCCCCCGACTCCTCCTTTGTGCACGCTACCGCGAACGAGACAAGTCCCATAAGCATTATAAGAGTAAAAACTATTTTTCGCATAAACAAGCCCTCCATATATTAAATATATGAAGGACCTGTCCCACTTATTCTGATTTTAATGCTATTTTAAGCGCCCGCGCGAGCTGGTCGGGACATGATGTGCCCCTGCCGCGGCAGTCGATACCTTCGAGGCGTTTTATTACCTCGTCCGCTCTCATGCCCTCGCACAGCGCCGCCACGCCCTGCGTGTTGCCGTTGCAGCCGCGCGTGAAAACAACGTTCTTTACAATGCCGTTGTCTATTTCAAAATCTATCTGCGCCGAGCATACGCCGCTCGGTGTTACCGAATATTTCATATGCGCTCCCTTTCCGCGTCATTCGCCGATTGTGAGCGGGGCGCCTATAATAAGATTTTTGCCATTGTATTCTGTGTCGGCTGTTTCGGTTGTAAACATTAAATAAGATCCATAGCCTCGTAATGGATTATAATCATTGCCCAGCCCTATTGTTCCGGGCTCACCCGTAATTGACTTGAACTTGCACTGATAAACCTTACCCGGTGTTGTGCGTCCGATTTCTTCGAGGACTTTTATAAAAATAACTTTTGTACCCCCGTTAATTTCCGTATTTTCGTTTGATGCGTCGGCAATAAGCTCGGCATCATTATCTGTTATCATCGAACCGCTGTTTGCAATATATTCAAACTTTTCCTTATCATATTCGAACGTAGCAACAACGCCGCTGCAGAAAGAGCCTTCCGGAATATTTTCCGCATTGACATATACCGTAAATTCTTCGCCCGGCGTAAGTGCGCCCGTCTTATCCGTTGAAAGCGACATATGTACGAGACTGTCCTCACTCGGCGCGGTATATGTATAGCCATCAAGCAGAATGGGATCACCCGTCGTAATATTTACTATATAGTTTTCCTCATCCCAATCAACCTTGCAGTCCATAGCCTCCGATATCGCTCTTAACGGAATCATCGTTCTGTCGTTCATAAGCTTAGCGGGAACCTCAAGCTCGACATCCTCGCAATTAAGCTCCATAAGGCTCTTATAGGTATATACCTTCATAATATTGCTGCCTATTGTCACTTCGACAAATCTTACGCCGGTGTCGGTGGTAATGGTAGCAGTTTCGGTATCGTTATCCCATTCTACATCGCATCCCATTATTTCAAACACTCCCCTTGCCGGAACAAGAGTTATATCATTAACAATTGTTGCGTTCTGGTCCTCAAACAATATCTTGCTGCCGTCCACCACAACGTCGGGTTCACTCTTTGCCCTATCCGCCGCCATTGCCGGCACGCCGCATGCGGCTGTCAGTGACAATGCCATAACCAAACTTAATAGTTTTTTCATAACAACTTTCCTTTCGTTATTGTATTAATAATATGATTATAACATATTTAAAGCGCAATTACAAGTCTATTTTTGCAAAAAGAAATTAACTGTAATGAAAGAAACCCGTTCATATGAACGGGTTTCCCTTTTATTTGCTGAATATCAATTAATTCATCAAATTACCGCGCAATTGAGGTAAAGTACTGATAAACGATGCAAGCCGCTTCTGCTCTTGTAGCTGTTGCTAACGGAGCGAAGTTACCGTTCTCATCACCATTTACTACACCTGCTGCCGCGAGAGCGTTAACCGGTGCTACCGCGTACTCGCTGATTAAGCCTGCGTCGCCGAATGTAACAGTTCTGCCCGAACCGAGCGCAGCGCCTGTAGCTATGATTGCTCTGTGCATCATAGCCGCCATCTGCTCACGTGTTATGAATGAATCCGGCTCAAATGTTGTATCCGTAACACCCGTTACGATACCCTTTGCAACCGCCGCCTCAACATAACCGTAATACCATTCGCCCATAGGAGCGTCGGTAAAGGTCTGGGTTGCGTTTACTAACGGCGCTACGCCGAATGCCGCGCATACCATCTTAGCAAACTCTGCTCTTGTTACATTGTCGTTCGGTACGAACTCTGTATTTGTGCGTCCGTTAAGTACGCCCATCGATACGAGAGCGTTAATAGCCGGAACTGCCCACGGAACTGAACCAAGATCCTGGAAATTCGTTCCGCCCGTAACAAGCGTTGAACCGCCGCCGGTGCTGCCTGTTGAATTTCCGGGAGCGATTGTGTTGCCGCCCTTACCGCCTGATGACGTGCTTCCGCCGCCGGTGCTGGTGCCCGGTCTTGACGGTCTTGCTGTCGGCTTCTCTGTCGGCTTCTCTGTCGGTTTATCTGTCGGCTTATCTGTCGGCTTATCTGTCGGCTTATCTTCGTTTATAACGTCTGACTGCTCGTAACCCGGCAGTAATGTTGTTTTGTCATCTTTTACATAATACGGAGCTGCCTTGATCTCGGTGCCGTACTTAACAGCGAATACCATACCCGCTATTACATCGGCAATCGGATCCGCATAGCCGTTAATGAGGTTCGAATACTCTGCGAATGAAAGCTCCTTATCATTATACTTAGCAACATAGCCTACGCCATAATCTGCGCTTGCGTCTACCTTAACACCTGTAAGTGTACCGTATGTCTCATCCTCTGTCGGGAAGTCCTTAGCAAGATCTGAAAGCTTAATCTCGCCGTCTGCCGGGAATGCTGTCGGTGTCGGTGCTTCTGTAGGATCTACAGTGCCCGGATCTGTTATTGTAATCTTTGTAAGTGCTAAATCAACATCAGCAAGCGGATACTGCTCATCTTTATCCAGTACTTCAATTTTGTCAATTACAATATCAAATGCCGGTGTATTTTCCGGTACTGTAAGCGTTAATGTACAGAGCTTTAACGACTCGCCAACATCCACGTAGTCATATGCCGATACTATAACAGTTACCTTATTTTCCTTAAGTGTTACTAACTGTTGCAGTGGATGACCAGTCGCATCAACAGTAAAATCAAACTTTTCACTTACTGCTGTTACTAATGGAGCATCAAATGACATCTGTGACGAGAAGAAGTTGTCTATACCCTTTAAGTAAACGTCAACTACCCTTGTCGTTGCTGTACTTGCTTCCTTGTTATATACAAGCTCATAGCCCTTGCTAACCTCAGGCTTTGCCGTAGGATTATCTTCCGGCGCAGGAGTCTCAACATAACCCGGTCTTGTGATTTCAGTAGGTGCTGCTGTTGCAGCCGGTGTAGCTGTCGGCTCCGCTGTCGGAGGAGCGGTCGGAGGCTCTGTTGCTGTCGGATCTGTTACACTAATCTGTGTTTGCGCTAAATCAACATCAGCAAGCGGATACTGCTCATCTTTATCCAGTACTTCAATTTTGTCAATTACAATATCAAATGCCGGTGTATTTTCCGGTACTGTAAGCGTTAATGTACAGAGCTTTAACGACTCGCCAACATCCACGTAGTCATATGCCGATACTATAACAGTTACCTTATTTTCCTTAAGTGTTACTAACTGTTGCAGTGGATGACCAGTCGCATCAACAGTAAAATCAAACTTTTCACTTACTGCTGTTACTAATGGAGCATCAAATGACATCTGTGACGAGAAGAAGTTGTCTATACCCTTTAAGTAAACGTCAACTACCCTTGTCGTTGCTGTACTTGCTTCCTTGTTATATACAAGCTCATAGCCTTTGTCAACCGCTGCTGTTGCAAGAGTTACATCATCCTCAACAGGCGCTGCGGATGCCTGAATAAAACCCGTCGTCATACTCGCTGTAACAGAAAGAGCAGCAACAAATGCTATAAATTTATTTTTCTTCATAGAATAAAACCCTTTCTCATTTTATTTTTATATAATACCAACTCTATAGCATGATATTAATCATGCTATAGAGTTTATGATATTACTCAGTAACTTTGTATACCTCTACCTCTTGGCCAGCCTGACCGATTCGTGATGTTTCACCACCAGCGCCTCTTAGAACATAACTAACGTCTGTTCCTGTAAGTGTATCATCAGAGCTTACATCGCCAAGAATAATCTTCGTTCCGTCTGTCTTCGTTCTTTCTTGATTAGCCTGACCGATTCGTGATGTTTCACCACCAGCACCTCTTAAAATATAACTAACGTCTGTTCCCGTAAGTGCCTTATCAGAACTTACATCACCAAGAATAATTGTCTCGGTTTCCTTCTCCGGACCAACCTCGCCTACGGTGAATGTAGCCGTCTGAATACCACCGTTGCTGCCGCCGATACGAACCTCATATGTACCATCTTTGAGTTCGCCAACCTTAACAGTTTCAAAAGATGTGCTATCATCCTTCTGATCGATCTGCTTGATGTTTGTATCGGCTACAGTTTCAAGATTAACCTTGTCAAGAACAAGCAATGTCTGTGATTGACCTGTTGGCGTAACATCTGATAACGTCACTGTACCGGCTTCAGCATTATACGTAGCTGTCATAGCAGCCGAAGCCGAAACTGCCATTGCAACCGTTACTGCCGAAACAGCTGCAACCGATAAAGCAATTTTTGAAAATTTCTTCATTGTCTTACCCCTTTTCATAAAAAGATTTGTTTT
>CANRAG010000004.1 GCA_947628515.1 uncultured Clostridia bacterium
ACGCGTTTTCATCTGAGGTCGGATGCAGCAAGAGCAGTCCGGATATATATCTGCTCGCGGCGCGGCGGCTTTCTCTTCCCCCGTCCGACTGCACTGTCTACGAGGATATTATCACAGGCATAATGAGCGCGAAACAGGCGGGATTTGCCGCGGTCGCGGTCGAGGACGCCGCGAGCGTCCACGACAAAGAAAGGCTCATACAGTACTCTGACCGCTACATTACGGGGTGGGACGAGCTGCTGAGCACATATGGGAATATCTGATATTCCGAAAGACAGGTCCTGCCGGTGCAAGACGGCTCGACCTGTTTTATTTACTCACTTAAAAACCGCGGTTTATCTAAAAAATTGTTGATTTATGTTCTTGTTTATAGTATAATAATCCTATAAACCAATATTTTGGAAGGGGCGTAATTATGTTAGAAGAATTAAAACAGAAGGTTTATGAAGCCAATATGGATTTGCCGCGATACGGTCTTGTTACCTTTACGTGGGGCAATGTCTCGGCAATCGACAGAGAGAAGGGACTGTTTGTTATAAAGCCGTCGGGCGTTGAATATGAAAAGCTGAAGCCCGCCGACATGGTTGTCGTCGATCTTGACGGAAACAAGGTGGAGGGGGATTATAACCCGTCCTCTGACACGCCGACGCATCTTGAGCTGTATAAGGCGTTCCCTAAATGCGGCGGCATTGTTCACACACATTCCCCATGGGCAACATCCTTTGCGCAGGCTTGCAAGGGTATTCCGCCGTTCGGCACAACCCACGCGGACTATTTCTACGGAGAGATACCCGCAACACGGCTTATGACGGATACGGAAATCAAGGAGGCATATGAGAAGAACACCGGCCTTGTAATAATAGAAACATTTAAGGACAGGGACCCCGAAGCTATTCCGGGAGTTCTCGTTTCAAACCACGGCCCGTTCGCATGGGGCACGGACGCGAAGAATGCCGTACACAACGCGGTTGTTATGGAGGAATGTGCGAAAATGGCGCTGCGCTGTATGCAATTATCCCCGGGGCTGCCGCCTATCTCGCAGACCATTCTTGACAAACACTATCTGCGCAAGCATGGCGAAAATGCATATTATGGTCAAAAAAAATAATGAACCGAAACAAAGGGGCGGTAAAGGCTCGCATGAGCCTTTACCGCCCTCGTTTTTATACATATTTCCGCATCTGCTTAAGCGCCGACTTTTCAAGTCTCGATACCTGCGCCTGGGATATTCCTATTTCCGTCGCGACCTCCATTTGCGTTTTTCCACGAAAAAATCTGAGATCGAGTATGTGCTTTTCACGGCTTGTAAGATGCTTCATCGCCTCGTTTAAGGCAATGCTTTCAAGCCAGTTCGTATCGGTATTTTTTGTGTCCCTAACTTGGTCCATTACATATATGGCCTCGCCGCCGTCATGGTAAATAGGCTCATACAGCGATATGGGATCCGATATTGCGTCAAGCGCTATTACAATATCCTCCTTGGGTATATCGAGCATTTTCGCAAGCTCGGAAATCGTCGGTTCCTTTGAATGTGTATTGATATACTGCTCCTTTGCGCGAAGCGCTTTGTAGGCGGTATCCTTAAGGGAACGGCTCACGCGTATGGGGCCTTCGTCGCGAAGAAACCGTCTGACCTCGCCTATTATCATCGGAACGGCATAGGTTGAAAACTGCACGCCTATGGATGTATCAAAATTATCTATGGCTTTTATAAGACCTATACACCCCACCTGAAACAAATCGTCGGGATTTTCGCCGCGGTTTGAAAACCGCTGGATAACGCTCAGTACCAGCCTGAGATTGCCGCGTATGAACGTGTCGCGCGCCTCCATATCCCCTTTCTTTATTTTAACAAAAAGCTCATCCTTTTCTTCTCTCGATAATACCGGCAGTGTCGAAGTATTTACACCGCATATTTCCACCTTATTAGTCATAGTATTTCCTCCTTAGGTATGGCGGGAGATATACAGTTCCCCTATCCGACTAAGTGAAAGAATACTGCGCGTCCGTATTCGGTATTTACTCCCGTAAACGGCACAATAAATCGCAGTAATATGTCATATAGCTAAATAGTGACGATATACTCCCTATGTACAAATACTATAACTCTGCCGGGCAGCGGCGGCTATGACATCCTGACTATCTCTTTTTTAAGACGCTTTATTATACGCTTTTCAAGCCGTGATATGTATGACTGGGAAATGCCCAGCATATCCGCAACCTCCTTCTGTGTCTTTGTCCGGCTCTGTCCCAGTCCGAACCTCAAAATCATTATCTCGCGTTCGCGGCTTGAAAGTGTTCCCAACGCGCTTTTTAAAAGCTCCCTGTCCACCTCGTCCTCTATGCCCCGGCATATGACGTCGTTTTCTGTCCCCAATATATCCGAAAGAAGAAGCTCGTTCCCGTCCCAGTCCACATTTAGAGGCTCGTCGATGGATACCTCCGCGCGGCGGTTGGAATTTTTTCGCAAATACATGAGTATCTCATTTTCTATACACCTTGACGCGTAGGTCGCGAGCTTGATATTTTTATCCGGCTTAAAGGTGTTTATGGATTTTATAAGCCCTATCGTGCCTATTGAAATAAGATCCTCAACGTTTATCCCTGTATTTTCGAACTTTCTCGCGATATATACCACAAGCCTGAGATTTCTTTCGGTTAACTCGCTCTTAACAGAATTATCTCCTGTTCCGAGCTTTTTTATCAATACTTCCTCCTCGGATTTTGACAAGGGCGGCGGCAGCACGTCGGCGCCGCATATGTAAAAAACGCCTGTTGCCGTGTCCTTTTCGCTTGCTATACAAATAAATCGCCGTGTTATTTCTTTTAAAAACTTCATAAATATATCCTCCGCCCGTTCTATATATCGCCTGCAATACCGCAGTATTTTCCTTTGAATTTCCTGGCTACAACCGCAACGGCGGCATTTACCTCGCTGCCGTTTATAGCGCAGCGCTCCGGCTCTATGACCGGAACCGCGCCGCCGCCGTTTATTGTTTCATATATCACATATGCCTCCGAAGTATCCCGCAGTCTATCAAAATCTTCGCAGTCAAAAAGCGGCGCCGCCGCTTCCCATGCAATCATAATTACAGGCTTTCCATGATATTTCAATAAATTCCCGCTGTCATACAAAATTTCGGTTTCAATTTTTCTGTCCCTATATGTAACGGACAATTTGCGATACTTTTTACGTCTGTTACGTATTTTTTGCGCGGCAATAAATGTCGGATAGGACAATATGTAAAACGCGGCCGTTACCGGCTCCGAAGCGAACAAAGTCACTCCGCCCTGCGCAAGCTCCGCCGCCGCGCCCGTCACGGACACCGCCGCGAGCGTAATGCCCTCCACCGCAAAGCATATCAGCATAAGCAGCGCCGTATGCCTTATTACGCCGCCGCGTTTAAATACGGTATACGCCATTGCCGCGAGCACCGCGACGCGCAGCAGCCGCGGCAGTCCGAAAATCGTTTCCGACACGGCATACACACCGCAGAGCGCGCACGCGGCGACAATTCTTTTATGGGGCGGACGCAGTTTATTTATTATGAAATATGAATATATAAGCATTGCTGCCGAAAACGCGTTCAATGCAAATATTTCATCCGCGTATATCTTCATATCCCTCCGCCCCTCATGGTTAATCGCTGTAGTCATATTATACTACCTGCCCCGCATGAAATTTGTAGAATTACGATGTCGAAACCGCTAAACTCCCCGACAAATTTCCCTTTAGGCATATCGGGTACGCGCCGTTTTTAAATCGCCAAAATACGCAATGTTTTTAACAATATATGACTTGCCTATTCTGATTTACTGTGGTATACTGAAAGCAGAAATATCAGATTACGGAGGACTGTCTTATGTTATACGGAGCATGCTATTACCCTGAGCATTGGGAAAAGAACGAATGGGCAAGCCATGCCAAGCTTATGCGTGAAGCGAATATGAACACGGTGCGCATGGCGGACTTTGCATGGGGAGTTATGGAGCCGGAAGAAGATGTGTTTGACTTCTCGCTGTTTGACGAAGCGATTGAGCTGTTGGCGAAAAACGGTATAAAAACCATACTCTGCACGCCTACCGCCGGACCGCCGAAATGGCTCGTAAACAAATATGACATATTACAGCGCGACCGCTACGGCAGACCTGAGGGCTGGGGCAGCCGCCGCGAGGGCTGCGCCAATAACGCGGCTTACCGCTATAGGAGCGCGAAGATAACCGAAGCCATGGCAAAGCATTTTGCAAACAACCCGAACGTTATCGCATGGCAGATAGATAACGAGTTCGGCTGTCACGCCTCCACGCTCTGCTACTGCGAAAGCTGCCGCCGTGCTTTTTGCGCATGGCTCAAAAAACGCTATGGAACAATAGATAATCTAAATAAAAAATGGGGCACTGTTTTCTGGAGTCTCGGTTTCTCATCGTTTGATGATATAATTCTCCCCGCCGCAAACTCCTGCGAACCCGAAAACGCGCAGGCCTGGTCGCATAATCCGTCGCTCGATTTGGAGTTCCGCCGTTTTTCTTCCAATTCATGGGTGGATTTTCAGCAGATGGAGATCGACATTATAAAGAAATATACCAACGCGCCGGTAAGCCACAACCTTATGGGGCACGCGCCGGATATAGATTATTACGACCTCTCACGCGGCCTTGATTTTGTCATGTGGGATAATTACCCCGATAACCAGTGGGGCGGCTCCGACTATGAATATGTTTCGATGGCGCACGAAATTATGCGCGGCGTAAAGGATAGAAACTTTGTTGTAGCCGAGGAGCAGTCCGGTCCGGCGGGCTGGGACTGCATGGGCGCGAACCCTGAACCCGGTCAGCTTCGGCTGTGGGCATACCAGGCTTTGGCGCACGGTGGAGAGGGAATAATTTATTTCCGGTTCAAGGCGCTTAACTACGGTATGGAGCAATACTGGCACGGAATACTTGACCACGACGGCATCCCCCGCCGACGTTATTTTGAAATTCAAAAAACCGGCGCGGAGCTAAAAAAGCTTGAACAATATATCGTGGGCAAAAAGAATAACTATGACGCTCTTATAGTGCGTGATTACCCCAATATATGGTCGCATAGCATAAAGCGGCACCAGCGCGATTTCAGCTATACGGAGCTTGTATACTCATATTTTCGCGCAAACGCTCAGCTTAATATCAATACAGCCGTTTCAATCGGAAATTATGAGCGATACAAGGTTGTGTATATGCCGGCATACAATGTTGTTGACGAGGCGGAAATCGCAAAGGTGACAGAATATGTAAGAAACGGCGGCACGCTTGTTACGACCTTCAGGAGCGGTCAGCGCAACCGCAAAAATAATATAGCCTCCACCACCCTGCCCTGCGCGTTTGCCGAGCTTGCGGGTATTGAGGTGGAGGAATTCGATCCGCTCAGAAAAACCACGGAAATAACAGGGCTTGTAAAATCAGAAGCAAAAATATGGTGCGATATTATAAAGCCGATAACCGCAAAGGCGCTTTGCGCGTACTCAAACCGCTGGTTTGCCGGACGCGCCGCGATTACGGTAAACAGCTTCGGCAAGGGCAAGGTCTACTATGTCGGCTGCGACCTTACCGAGCCCGCGCAAAAGGAACTGGTCAGATATATTTCCGAACAGGCGGGAATATCACCGATTGACGCGCCAAGAGGTATTGAGATAATAAAACGCGAGGATTTTACGATATTAATGAACCATAACGACTATGAGGAAACGGCGCCCGTAACGGGCACATCCCTCATAACGGGCGAAAAATTTGACGGCAAAATGCGCCCCTACGGAGTGGAGTTTATAAAATGACGGTCTTTAACGGCCGTCATTTTTGCGGTTTAAAACCGTACCGATTTCATAGAGGATAACAAGTCCTCTGTAAATTGTTATCACGAAATTCCTTTGTCGATTATATCATAAATCCTGTCCATATCCATGGCTTTTCTTACGGTATCCGCCAGAATATCATACTGTGCCTCCTTATACACTTTCATGTCAAAGCCGCTTTCCGCCGCGGGGTTAATGCCCCGCTTACGCATAAGCGCCGACGCAATCCCGCGCATGACCGGAGCATTGTCAAATATCCCGTGCAGATAGCTGCCGTATATATTTCCCTTACTATACACAATTGGGCTGTCCGTTCTGCCCATATGTATTTCATACCCCGACACGTCCGCGCCGTTGAGCCCTTCAAATATTCCGGTGAGTCCCGACAGTCTGCCGCTCGTCCGCGCGGTGGTTTTCTTCTTTTCGAACACCGTTTCCACGTCAAGAAGTCCCATACCGCTGATTTCTCCTCCGCCCTCCGTATTATACGGGTCGGATATTCTCCTACCGAGCATCTGGAATCCGCCGCATATTCCGAATACGGGAACATCCTGCCCGACGCAGCGCAGCACGGCCGCTTCAATGCCGCTTTCGCGCAGCCACTTCATGTCAGACATTGTGCTCTTTGTGCCCGGGATTACAATCATATCGGGCGAGCCAAGCTCTCTCGCGCGCCCGACATACCGAGCCGATAGTCCCTCCATGCAGTCAAACGGCGTGAAGTCAGTAAAATTTGATATTCGCGGCAGGCGTATAATCGCTATGTCCACGCAATTTTTTATGTCCCTTTTGTTAAATCTCTCCGTGAGCGAGTCCTCGTCGTCTATATCAACATCCATATACGGCACAACTCCCAGAACTGACTTTTTCGTAAGGTCAAAGAGCATATCAAGACCGTTTTGCAAAATGGTTACATCACCCCGAAACTTGTTAATTATAAGCCCTTTAATCATTGCCCGCTCCGACGGCTCCAAAAGCTCCACCGTGCCGAAAAGCTGTGCGAACACGCCTCCGCGGTCTATATCGCCCGCAAGCAGAACCGGCGATTTTGCAAGCCGCGCCATGCCCATGTTTACAATATCGTTTGTTTTTAAATTTATCTCCGCGGGGCTGCCCGCGCCCTCGATTACCACTATATCATTCTCCGCCGCAATCGAGCTGTAAGCCTCCGTAATATGCGGTATAAACTCCGTCTTGCGCTTAAAATACTCTCTCGCCGTCATATTCCCTATCGGTCTGCCGTTTATAATGACCTGTGAGCCCACATCGCTTGTCGGCTTCAAAAGTATTGGGTTCATTCTGACATCCGGTTCACATCCGGCGGCCTCCGCCTGCATCACCTGCGCCCTGCCCATTTCAAGCCCGGCGCTTGTGACAAAGGAATTCAGCGCCATGTTCTGCGACTTAAACGGCGCGGTTCTGTATCCGTCGCTTGCGAATATGCGGCACAGCGCTCCGGCAATAAGGCTCTTTCCCGCGCCGGACATAGTGCCTTGTATCATTATCGATTTTGCCACAACACCGCCTCCAATGCCTTTATCAGCCGTCTGTTTTCGCCGCCCGTGCGGACGGCAATTCTGTAATCTCCTATTCCCGCTCCCGTAAAATCCGAGCAGTCGCGGATTAGTATTCCATACTTTAACAGCGCTTCTTTAAGACCGGGTTCGGACTTAAACATAATAAAATTCGCCGCCGATTTAATATATTCTATACCCAGCCTGTCAAACTCCGTCTCCAGTGTCTTTCTTGCGCTCGCAATATATTCCCGCATAAACTCCGGCGTATGCAAATCACGCGCGGCGGCAATACCGGCTGCCTGCGCGACGGTCGAAACGCTCCACGGCTGCCTTACCGCATGGATCTTTTCCAACAGATCCGTATTCGAGGTCATAAGATAGCCGAGCCGAAGCCCCGGTATCGCGTACATCTTTGTAAAGGATTTGAGAACAATAAGGTTTTTATAATCCTCTATTAAATCCACGCATGAATATTTCTCATAACCCGTGACAAAATCCATGAAACATTCGTCTATAAACATAACACGGTCATTTTCGTTCGCTCTTGATTTTATGTCATCCTTCGGCATGAGCAGACCTGTGGGGTTGTTGGGATTGCATATAAATTCAACTTCTTTTTCCGTCGTGCCACGCGCCGCGCGCGCCGCCGCGCCGTACTCCGAAAATGTCGGGTTATGTATTACGCAGCGGGTAGGCCTTATCGCGTACATCGCGCTATAAATAAGCTCCGCCGCGCCGTTGCCGCAGATTATATATCCTGCCGGTACTCCCTCGCGAGCGGCAATCGCCTCCCGAAGCTCCGTACACATATAATCCGGATATGTATCGGCTCTCGCCGCCGCGCGCGCCGCCGCCTCCCGCACAGGTTCGGGCGTTCCGAGAGGATTTATATTCGCGGAGAAATCGAGTATTTCCCCGCCGTATAAAAAAGCGTTTCCGCCGTGTGTATATTTCATAGATATATCTCCGTTAAAAATGAATTACATACCACAATCCCGTTTTCACGGCTGATATGACAATAAGCATGGTAACAGCCGACGCGTACATAAGCCTGTTTGCGCGCCTTATATCCTCCGCCTCAACCGCACGGGTATCATCGCCTATAAACTTCTTTTTATAAAGTCTGCCGAAATAATACGCGTCTCCCGCAAGGCGCACGCCGAGCGCGCCCGCGCATACAGCTTCGGTCTGGGCGCTGTTGGGACTGGCATGGTTAAATCTGTCACGCCTGAAAATACGTATGGCATTTTTATAATCCATGCGAAGGAGCCATGATGAAAATATCATCAGTACGGCGGAAATGCGCGACGGGATAAAATTAACAAAATCATCAAGTCTCGCCGCGGCGCGGCCGAAATTTATATATTTATCGTTTTTATACCCCACCATTGAATCCATGGTGTTTATTGCCTTATATAAAAAACCGAGCGGCGCTCCGCCGACGGCGGCAAAGAGCATAGGCGCTATTACACCGTCGGAGGCGTTTTCCGCAACTGTTTCCACCGCCGCTTTTATAATGCCCTCCACGTCGAGCGCCGCCGTGTCGCGGCCGACAATCATCGAAACCGCGCGTCTTGCCCCTTCCGTATCATTACATTGCGCCGCGCGGTATACCTTCATGCTCTCGCGTTTAAGCGACCTTGCCGCAAGCAGGAAGCAGCACATCACCCCATCGACGGCCATATACACATACGGATGAATTAAATACGCGGCAGCGCTTATGATTAGGGACACTAAAAATACTGTGACGCACACGCGCTCCGCCATTATCCTTCCGCCTCGGCGCTCGCTTTTTGTTGTTTTTTGCCTTATTCTTTTCTCATAGGCGCTTATTAGTCTGCCTATAAGCCTTATCGGGTGATACGACCACGGCGGATCTCCTATTATGCAGTCAAGCAAAAATCCCGCAAAAAGCGCGCAGCATGAATATAAAATCCACATACACTACCCCTTTATCTTTACCGGTATACCGCACACAACCCGGTATACAGTATCCGCCCTTTGCGCCACGCCGCACATTATTCGTCCGACCGTTTCGCGCCACTCGCGTTCGCGCCCGTCAACAGGCACGATACCCATTCCTATTTCATCGCAGGTCACGCACTCCGCGCTGCGCAGCATATCAAAGAACGCCTGTTCCGGTTCACCCCCATCTTCGATAAGCTGCCTTATGACCTCGTGAGCGTTATATAAAATCTTATCGCTGTCAAAGCCAAGCTTTTTTGCAAGCTCGCTCTTGCCCTGATACGCGCCGCCCGTTATTAAAACCATCTCACACCTCTTGTACCAAAATCACAGCCGCCGCCATCGCCAGCTCGCATACCTGCAAAAAGCAACCTGCCAAATCCCCCGTTATACCCCCAAAATTTTTACGGCAGTTATAATAATGCCATATGAATACAACCGCCGCCGCTGCCGCCATTGCCGCGGCGCGTTTATAATCAAACGCCGCCGAAACCGCAGCGGCAATTATGAGCCATATTAAAAGCGCGGCTCGCGCAACCCGTTTGTTCGCCGCATCCGCAAACATATAAACCAGCCCGCTGTTTTTCGCGCATTTAAAGCATACCGCCGAAAATCCGCTGAGCGCGCGCGATATGACAAATCCCGCCGCGATGACGGGTATATCCCAAAGCTCCGCCATACTCCATATCCCTATACTTAGCATAAAATATACGCATGTCCATATTATCGCAAACGCGCCCACATGCGGGTCCTTCATGACCTCCAGCCTTTTTTCCTTATCCCCATAGGAGGACAGAGCGTCTGCCGTGTCTATAAAACCGTCCATATGTATGCCGCCGGTTATAATTAGCGGGATAACGCTCATAACCGCCGCGAACATAATGCCGCCGACATTATATTTCAGCATAAGAGCGCCCGATACGTATATGACCGCGCCGATAATAACGCCTACCAACGGGAAAAAGCACATAACGTATTTAAGACTTTCATCCCGCCATTTGACGCGCGGCACGGGTATGCGCGAATATATCGACAACGCCGTAATTAAAGACTGTATCATCCCGCTCCCTCCGGACTCTTTATTATATTCGGAACCGCGCACGCCACCTCGCAAACAACATCGGCCATGGCGGCGATGCGTTTATTAACCTCCGCAAGCGCGCGCTTATATGTCTCGGTATCCCCTTCGTAGCAAATGCCGTCCGAGAAAACCTCGTTTGTTACAATAACTAAATTCTCGCATGTATCGGCAAGATGCGAAACGCCGTCCGTTACACGCTTTATATAACAGCCGCCCGCGTCAAACATTTCGTTTGCGACAAGATTGGACAGACATTCAAGAAGCGCCGTCGCGTTTGGCGGAATTTCCAAATCCGCGTAATCCGTATACCTTTCAACAGTCACAAATCCCTTGCCTTCGCGCAGCTTTCTGTGACGCGCGACCCTTTTTTTGCCCTCTTCGCCGTAGGGCTTCATTGCCGCCAAATATATAAGCGTCCCTCCGCCGCAAAGCCGCGCGGCGCGGCGCTCGGCGTATTCGGATTTTCCGCTGCCGCTGCCGCCCGTTACCAGCTCAATCATATACACTCGCCTTCTTCATAAATCTTTCTATAAGCTGCGGGCACGATCTGTAATACAAATGCGGAAAGCCCGCGAAAAGGCTGTCGGTACAATGCATACATTCCCATGACCGCCCTCCGTTCGGCTTCGACGCGATACAACTGCCGCCGTTTTCGGTGCTGTCCCAGTAGTGAAATTCATGCGCCTTTATTGTCTCGCCGCGCTTTATGAACTCATTGTCGCCCGACAAATTTACATACCCGAAACGGACAAGCCCGCTTGTTTTCAGCGCGCGGCCGGGTATTACGTCCGCCATATCATATACATGCCCGTCCTCGCCCTCCATAAAGCTGTGCAAATACATAAACCCTCCGCACTCGGCAAGGCAGGGCATACCGTTTTCCGTTTTTGTTTTTATATCGTAAAGCATTCCCTTGTTGCGGCTAAGCTCCTTTGCGTATATCTCCGGATAGCCGCCGCAAAGGATTATGCCCCGTATCCCATCCGGCAGTCTGACGTCGTTTACGGGGCTGAAATATACCGGCTCCGCGCCCATGCTTTTTAATATATCGATATTGTCCTTATAGAAAAAACAGAACGCCTCGTCTCGCGCAATACCGATTTTAGCCTTATAGTCCGCCTGCGGCTTTATACCGTCGCAGTCGATAGCTTCGCAACCCCTCGCAAGCTCTGTCAGCAAATCAATATCCACCGTTTTTGAGATCGTTTCCGCGTTATGCGAAATAATTTTTTCCGTATCGCCGCCCTTATCGGGAGTTACCAGACCGAGATGGCGGCTTTTTATGCCATATTCAAGCTTCGGTATATAACCCGCCGCCCTTATTCCGATTTCCCGCTCTATTACGGGCTTAAGCCGCGTATATACCGCTTCGCTTACGTTATTTAAAATGACGGCCTTTATCATACCGGACGACCGTTTTACCAATCCCTTAATAACGGGAACCACGGTATACGCCATACCGTGCGCCGGAACAATCAGAACCGAGGGACAGTCAAGGGCCCGCGATATGTCATACGAGCTCGCCTCCGCGCTATCCATCGATATTCCGTCATAATAGCCCATAACGCCCTCAATTACCGCCATGTCGCAGGATGCGATGTTATTCGCGAATATGAGCTTCAATTCATTCGGTGCTGAAAAGAACAAATCCAGATTTACGGCCTGCCTGCCGCACGCGGCTTCGCAAAACATCGGGTCGATATAATCCGGCCCGCATTTAAACGCCGCTGTTTTATGTCCCCTTTCTTTGAGCAGCCGCAGGAGCGCAGACGTGAAGGTGGTTTTGCCGCCGCCGCTTGCCGATGAGACTATCATAATACGGGGTATATTAATCTTACTCATTTTCCGCTTCCTCGGATTTTTTCGTAACGCTGAAGATATACACCGGATTTTGCCCCACCATCATATCGTAATCGCCTGCCTTTTTCGATTTTGCAATATTGACGCTTGTTATCTCGCTGTCTAAGTTCAGTTCCCGTATGACGCGCATAGCCTCCGCCGCGGAATTGAGCGCCACCGTGTTTATTACAATCCTTACGGACGGATTTTTTTCAAGCGCGCATTTTACCGTTTCCATAAGCTTTCCGCCGCTGCCGCCTATAAACACATGCGTCGGCGCGGGGAGATACTCCATTGCTGCGGGCGCTTCGCCGTTAATAATCATTATATTATCGCAGCCGAATTTGCAGCGGTTGGAGTTTATAAGCACATACCCCTCCGGTCTTTTTTCTATAGCGTACACCTTTATATCATGCGACACTAAAGAGGCCTCGACGGAAACCGAGCCGGTCCCGGCGCCGATGTCGTAGAGCACGCTGTCACTGTCAAGATTAAGCTTTGCCACAACGAGCGCACGGACACATTCCTTTGTCATGGGAACCTTATCCCGCGCAAATTCATCATCTCTGAGATGCTTGCCGAGCAGATTCAGCGGCGACGGATTTTCCACTATTACCGATACCGGGTTTTTTATCCCCTCGTTTTCCGCGTCGAACATATAGGATATTTGAGTTGACATAATATTTTCGTCGGCATATCCCAGGCGCGAGCCGATGTGTATTCCGCACCCTTCAAGCCCATAGCTGCCGAGCTGTGACATGAGGGGATTAATATCGTTTAAATCGTTAAGGAGAACAAATGTATATTTACTGTCCCTCACAATATTGCAGAAGCTTCTTTTGTGAAAATAATCACTGTCCCCGTGCAGGCTTACAAACGCGGTTTCCGTTATGTCAATTCCGAGCCTGCCGCACATATACGAATACGAGGAGACGCCCGGAATATTTATAATCTCATAACCTTCAAGCGCGTCTCTGAGCTTTTTGGCGCCGCTGTAAAACGAAATGTCGCCCGAAAGCAGCACGGCTGCGTTTTCATATTCATCATGCGCGTCAAGGTATTCCTTTATCCTGTCCGCCGCATATTCCGTAAATACCGGCCTGCCGTACTCTGCCACGGCTTCAAGCATACGCTTCGCGCCGATAAACACATCGGCTGTCTTTATCGCGTCCGCCGCTTCCGCCGTTAATGTTTTATTATCACCCATTCCGAGCCCTATAAGATATACCTTCATCTGTACTCCTCCATAGTCCTGCTTATAAGTTCTTCGTCCCCGCCTCGGCACAGTCCGCCGTGCGCATTTGAAAACACGATAAACGCGTACCGTATACTGTCCCCGACGCGTTTTCTTATATAAAAGTCAATCCTGTTTTTTATCCTGTCCATAACCGGCTCAAGAAGACCGTATTCTTTAAGCGCCGAAATCGCCTCATCCGTCGCGGCGCTCCTTTCAATACGCTCCAGCAGCGCTATCGGAGCGCCGCATAACGCCGCGTGCGCGCAAAGCACCTCCATGCGTCCGTCGGCTGCGGATGAATGTGTATTCATGATACCGGCGGCAAGCTTTATAAGCTTGCCCGCGTGACCTATAAGCACAAAGCCCTTAAATCCCTTTTCGGCTATCATATCCATGGTATCGCCTATGTAATTACTGCATTTTACCGCCGCATCTATATCTATTCCAAGCTCGCTTCGAGCATAGTCCCGCCCGTAATTTCCAGGAGTGATTATAACATAATCCTTTCCTGCGGCGCGCCGCACATTCAGCTCCGCTGCGACAGTATCCGTAATCGCCTTCGCGCTCATAGGCTCCACTATTCCCGATGTGCCTAAAACCGATATTCCGCCCTCTATTCCAAGACGCGGGTTGAAGGTCTTTTTTGCAAGCTCCGCGCCGTCCGGTATTGATATGACGATCCTTGCTCCGCATTCTGCGCCACATTCGTCGATTACGCCCGAAACCGCTTCGGCAATCATTATGCGCGGCACACTGTTTATTGCCGCGGCCCCCACAGGCTGGTCAAGCCCCGGCTTTGTAACCCTGCCGACTCCCTCGCCGCCGTCAATGGATATGCCGTACCGCTCCTTTGTAACCTCCGCCCACACGAGCACGCCGTTTGTGATATCCGGATCGTCGCCCGAATTCTTCTTAACGGCGCATTTGGCGCTCAAAGCGTCGTATCGGGCAAAAAGTATTTCCGTCTCAATCCTCTTTCCCGAAGGGGTTATTATATGCTCGGCTACGACAGGTCTTTGCCGCAGCAGCATTTTTGCCGCCGCCTTCGCGGCTATAGCGGCGCAGGTTCCGGTTGTGTATCCGGATTTCATTCCCATATCTATAACCCCCTTCCAATTATACATCATATCACAATCCGCATCATATGGCAACCAAAAACCGCGCGGGCGCGAATTAATATATCATTACAGCATATCAAGCGCCGCGATTATCTCATTGTTTGTCACAGCTCTTTTCGGCTCAAAGCTGCCGTTACTTAGCGCAAACACTCCGTTATCGACAAGAGTCGTAACAATACGCGGGCTCTCGCAATCGGATAAATCCGAAATCGCGATATTTTTTCCCGAAGCCTTGAACTCGCCCAGTACAAATACGGCCTTTGCAAGCTCCTCGCGCGTTACCTTGCCTTCGGGATAAAAATATTCCCTGTCCCCGTCCTTTGTCCACGTAACCGCGCCGGAATACACGGCGGTTTCGATACTGTCAAATTCGTCGTCCCGCCATTTTACATCCTCGAACATGCCGAATGTATGTCCCTTTGCGGGAGTATCATAATACTTTGACGAGCTTGGAACATATATTGGCATATGCTCATGCTTTACTATAATATCCGCAAATCCGGCTCTTGTCGCCTCGTTATCGTTTTTGTACGCATCATAATTATCCATTATTTCCGGATACAGAAACCGAGCCATTTCACGAACGCCCTTAACGTATCTGAACGTCGGCGAGGAAATAAGCTTTTCGTTTATGGTATATACCCGCTTATTTTTAACCGCCTTTATCGCTACGTATTCGTGCCGCTCCGCAATCGATTCGAGACTTCCCCCGGAGTTCATCGCGCCGCGCTGCGACACGTACACGTCAATATCATCAGCCTTTTCAAGCACCCTTTCAATGCCGTATTCGGCAATGGTGCTGCCCTCCTCGGACGGTGACGCGTCCTGCGCGGCATTTACGCCGCCCGCCGCCGTTATCGCTCTGCCCGCCATCGAATCGACCGTAGTTGTTCTGATATTGGTTTCGGTTGTTTCAAAAAACACTCTCTGTTTGGGTTCCGCGTCCTTTGTCATATTGCTGATTTGGTCAAGCTCCGCATGGAATTTTGACAGCAGCTCCTCCGCCTTTTGCTCCGTGCCGGTAACCATCGCAAGCTTTTTGATATAATCGTCAAATTCGTCAAGACTGTCGGGATAGAGCGATATAACGCATATATCCGCCCGACGGAGCGCCTCGACAAAGTCGGGCGCTTTGCGGGTTATAAACGGTCTTATTATAACCGCGTCCGGATTTGCTGCTATAACCTTTTCGGGATCCTCGCTGTAGTCGTACATATCCAGATTCGCCGCGTCGGGCGGGTATATCGCGGTATGATAATTTCCTATCAGCCTGTCCTCCGCGCCCAACGAATATAAATTCTCCGTATGCGCGCTGTACAGAGAAATAATCCGCTCTGCCGGGGCGTCGAGCGAAATTTCGCTGCCGTCGTCATCCGTGAAATAAATTGCCGCGTCGGAGCTTACCTCCGCAGTACCGGCGCAAGCCGCAAGCGCCGTAATCATCACGGCGGCAAGCAGCATGCATATAAACCTTCTTTTCATCATTCTTCTTCGGCCTCGCCGTCAATTGCGTCCTGCACATGCTTTACGAATATGTCCTGTAGCTGCTTGTACTCACCAAGTCCCTTCTTAACGCCCGTGACCTCATATCCTTCCTTCTTAAGCTCCGTATACCACGAGCCTTCCTCCTCGCCGCAAATGTCGTTTGTGGCATGGTCGCCCGCTACTATCATAAACGGGAGCAGCATGATTTTTGAAACTCCGCTTTTGGCAAGCTTGGCCTTAATATCGTCCATGTCCGGATACGCCTCAACCGTGCCCACAAACGTGTTTTCATAGCCGTCGGCATTGAATCGGTATGCCAGCGCGGAATATGTAGCATTTGCGAAATGCTCCGTGCCGTGCCCCACAAACACCACGGCGGTATCGTCGGCTGTCATCTCCGGTATCTCCGCCGCGACGGCATGAATTACGTCCTCATAGTCCTCAACGGATGTAAGCATGGGCTTGCCGTACTTTACGGATACAAAATTCTCCTCATACGGTCGGCACAGTTCGAGCATTTCCTCATACTCATACCCGTTCATAACATGTGTCGGCTGGACTATAACCGTGCCGTATCCGTCGGCCGTAAGCCTTTCCATTGCCTCTGTCACATTATCTATTTCCTCACCGTCGCGCTCTTTAAGCTTGTCTATAATAGTCTGACTTGTGAACGCGCGTCTTACGTCATAATCCGGAAACGACGCCTCGATTGCTTTCTCTACCGCGCCTATTGTTGCTTCCCTTGTGTCATTATAGCTTGTGCCGAAGCTTACAACGAGAATGGCCTGTTTTGACGCGTCACCCTTTGCCGCGCCCTTTCCCTGCTCATTTGACGATGTTTCCTCCGCCGGCGCGCCGCACGAGCATAAGCCCGCCAACATTACTCCGGCCAAAGCCGCCGCTAAAATGTTTTTGATTTTCATTTCCGAAAACCTCCTTGTAAAATTAGTGTCAGAGCGGAGATCAGCCCCGCCCGTCTATATTCATAACGCGAAAGCCGCAATCGGTTATTTCGGCCTTCACATTAAAAATATCGCTGAAAAATTGTTTGTTTAAAAGCTCCTTTGGCTTATCGTTATACAGCATAGCGCCGCCGCGCAGCGCGATTATCCTGTCGCTGTCGGAAAACGCCGTTTCTATATCATGGCGTATAAATATAACGCTCATGCCCGTTTCCGATATGAGCCGGCGCAGAAGCGCGATCATCCTAAGCCTCACGGCGATATCAAAGCCCGACATAGCCTCGTCAAGCAACAGAAGCTTAGGCTTCTGCGCCAACGCGCGAGCAAGCAGCACGCGCTGAACCTCGCCGCCGGAAAGATTACAAATAAGCTTATCTCTAAACGCTATTGTATCGGTCATATCCATTATGTCCAGAACGAATTTTCTGTCCCCGTCATTTAGTCTGCGCTTATGCGGATATAAGCCCATTTCCGCCACCTCATAGCACGTAAACGGAAACGCGCAGTCCGTGCGCTGATATATGCAGGCTATCTCCCGCGCCCGCGCCCTTTGCTCCATTGCGTGGACGCTTTGCCCGTTATATAAAACAGCGCCGCGCATGGGTTTTATCGCGCCGGACATTATAGAAAACAGTGTGGATTTTCCGCTTCCGTTCGCGCCGAGCAGCGAAACCAGTTCTCCGCTATCTATATTAAATGAAATATCCTCTATAAACGGCTCCTTCGTGTATGAGAAAGATATATTTTTTACTTCAAGCATCATATATCACCGCCTCTTTAAAAACACGTATATAAAGAACGGCCCGCCTATGAGCGTGGTCAGCACGCCGACGGGAATTTCGCCCGACGGCAGCAGCCGCGTTATATTATCCGCCACGGACAGCAGCACCGCGCCCGTCACGGCGGCTGCCGGAAGCAGCGCAGTGTTTTTCGCGCCCAACCTCATTCTTAAAAGATGCGGTATCACAAGTCCCACAAAGCCTATTACGCCGCTTACTGATACGCACACGGCGGTTATGAGCGCGCCGAGCAGCAAAAATATCAATCGGGTTCCTGACACATTTACTCCCAGCGCTTCCGCGTTCCTGTCGCCCAAAGCCATAATATCGAGCCGCCTTGACAACACCGCCGAAAATATTACACACGCCGACACCACCGGCGCCAGCACATACACATCCTTCCATGCCGACGCGCTGAGACTGCCCATTATCCAGAACACAATGGCCCCGACATTTTCGCCCGACATCAGCTTCAACATACTAACGCCCGACGAAAGCACCGCGCTCACTATTATCCCGCCGATTATCAGATTGGAGCTTTCAAAGGACGAGCCGCGTTTCGCAATGGCGATAACGGCAAAAAGCGTCAGCAGCGCCGATATAAGCGCGAACACGGTTACGGGCATATATATTCCCGACACGATATTTATGTATATTGCCAGAGCCGCGCCAAATGACGCGCCCGTTGATATACCGAGCGTGTACGGGTCCGCCAGCGGGTTTTGCAGTATCCCCTGGAATATCACTCCCGCCGCCGCAAGACCGCAGCCGGTAAGCATACCGCACAGCAGTCTCGGCATGCGTATATGCCACACAACCGCCGTTATATTATCCGCAATCCCCCTGCTCATCTCCGCGTTCCCCGTAAGCTTTGCAAGTATTACCTTCGCGACCTCGCCCGCGCTTATCTCCATAGCCCCGCTGCTTATTCCGATAAGCATTACGGCCACAGCCGCAGCGGCCATTATTATATAGAATAAAACATATCTTCTCATCTTTTTATTTTATACAGAAGCGCGTTGCAAATCGCCGCCGCGACATTGCTGCCGCCCTTTCTGCCCTGCGATACGATATACGGAACTCCGCTTCGCATTATTATCTCCTTTGCCTCCACAACGTTTACAAATCCCACCGGCACGCCTATTATGAGCTTCGGCCTTACCCTGCGCTTTTTTATCATCTCGTCAAGCCTCATAAGCGCGGTCGGCGCGTTCCCTACCGCAAATATTAAATCATATTTCAGCGTGCACGCCTTCTCCACGGAAACCGCCGCGCGCGTCACGCCTCTCGCTCTCGCCTGTCCCGCAACGTCCGCGTCCGCCATAAAGCAGTGCACATCGCCGCCCAGTCCGCGCACAAGCCGCTTGTTTATTCCTGCAAACGCCATGTTAGTATCGGTAACAATATGCGCCCCGCTCTTTAGCGCCTCAATACCGGCGGCGGCAGCGCCCTCGGAAAATTTCAAGTTTTGCACATAGTCAAAATCCGCTGTCGTATGTATTACGCGCATGAGAATATCGCGGTTTTCCGCCGGTATGTCGATACCGTCAAGCTCCTTGGCGATAATTTCCATGCTGCGCTTTTCAATCTCCATAGGCTTTACATATTCCATTTTCAATCCTCTTTCCCATTCGTATGTCACGGCCGCTTAAATTGCTGACATTATCTGAATAAAGCCTTAAGCTCCGCCAAACTGCAGCCACCGCGCTCCGTCTTGGGCCGTTCTATCATAATCACAATCATACCCAGCCTCCGCGCAGCGTCAAGCTTTTCGTCCGTTCCGCCCACTCTGCCTCCGTCCTTTGTGACAAGGTAGCGGCAGCCGTTAAAATCGGCTGAATTATCCTCGCTCGAATACGGCGGCGTCTTATATATAATTTCGGCTATCGCCATGCCGCGGCATCTGCCGCGCACCTCGGGCGTGTCCAGCACACGCGCCCTCACCCGTTCTCCGACAGGCTCGAACTCCGCAAGCTCCTTGCTGCCTGTGCTTACAAATATCTTGCCGCTCGTATTCGTCAAATACTCCACGGCCGATTTAATGTCCGGCACGGACACGCACCCGTCACGGGGTGTTTCGTTTCGTATTAGCCTGTAATATTTAACTCCTGTTTGTTCGCAGGCCGCCCGTATATTTTTCGTCGCCTCCGCCGCGTACGGATGCGTCGCGTCGATAACAGCGCCGCAGCCCGCGACCGCCTCCGCCATCCGCGCGGCGGAAAGCCGTCCCGCGTAGACCTCGGCGTCCGGTATAAACGACGCGCCGTACCCGGTCGCGACATATACGGCAACGCTGTGCCCTATATCCCTTAGATATTCGCACAGCTCCCTGCCGTCGCCCGTTCCCGAAAATACCGCTATTCTCATATTCCCTTATATCCCCTCGGCGTTATCATCCTGCCGTTTATGATTTTCGTTTCACTGTTACCTACAAACACGGTTGTAAACATATTCGTCATAACTCCGCCCAATTCGCCGAGCCTGTATATGGCGTACCGCTCGCCCTTACGCCCTATGTTTTCCACACACGCGCATGGCGTGTCGGGGGACTTGTATTCGAGCATATATCCACACGCCGCCTCAAGATAGCCCGCTCGCTTTGTACTCGACGGATTGTATATGCATATCGCAAAATCCGCCGCGGACGCGGCGCGTATACGTTTCTCTATTACCTCCCACGGGGTTAGGCGGTCAGACAGGCTTATAACAGCAAAATCATGCGTAAGCGGCGCGCCGACGACCGCGCCGCCGCTGCAAGCGGCCGTAACGCCGGGCGCCACCTCGATTTCTATTTCCGGATGCTCCTTGCATACCTCATACATCAGTCCCGCCATTCCGTAGACGCCGGCGTCTCCGCTTGAAACCATCGCGACCGTTTTCCCGCCGAGCGCGTATTCCAAAGCCTTTTTACACCGCTCCGTCTCCTTTGTCATAGACGATGTGAACACTTCCTTGTCGGCGAGCATATCTGAAATCAACTCAATATAATATGTATACCCGACCACAACCTGCGCCTGTTCTATTGCGCGTACGGCGCGTAGGGTCATATCGTCCCTTCCACCGGGGCCAAGCCCTACCACATATATTTTCAAAAGCTAACACTCCAATCCATAGCGGCAACAGCCATTGTAACTCCTCTGCCCTTAGTTTTATGTATAACAATCTTTCCGCCCGACGCGGCAGCGGCTCTTTCGCAAACGTTATCGGTACCTGTTATATCCCGTACAAACTCCGACGCCGCAAACTCGCCCCGCACATTGTTAAGCTCATTTACGGTGTACAGTCTAAGCTCCGCGCCAAGCTCCCTTGACAGCGCAAGTATCGCTTCTTCGTCCTTCTTTATGTCTATTGTGGCAACCGCCGCGACAGCCGCTTTATTAATTCCCGTGTTCCTAAAAAGCTCTGACAGACCTGTCCCGTCCGCGCCGCGTCTGCTGCCCACGCCTATAACATACCGCTTCGGTATAAGATTTAATGTGCGGGCAAACGGTTTTTTTACGCTGTCGGATATACATATTCCACATTCGTAACCCGCGCCGTATTCTATGCCGGCAGGCAAGTCGCCGCATATTGTAAAATCGCTTACCAGTCCGACCGTGCCGCCCGACAGCAGCGTTGATGAAATATGCTTTATCATATTTATATCGTATATTGAATACCCGTTATTTACCGCCCATGTATCAACCGCAAAAACGCCGTTTATATCGGTTGCGGTGGTGATTACGGCTCTCGCGCCGAGCTTGTCCGCAAGCGTTTTTGCATACGCGTTCGCGCCTCCAATATGTCCGGAAAGCAGAGGTATTACAAACCGCGCCGCCTCGTCGATACATATGACCGCCGGGTCCGTATCCTTGCGCCGCACATACGGCGCGATTGCGCGAACGGCAATCCCCGCAGCGCCTATAAATATAATCACATCGCTTTCAGAAAACGCGGCTCGCGTCCACTCGTCAAGAGAACCTTGCGCGGGGGTGAAATGTTTCCCTCTGCGGTATATAACCCTATCCGACGTCAAGCACCGCGATATTTGTTTGTTCAGCTCGTCGCCCCGTGAGGTAAAGGAAATTATTGATACTTTCATTCCGTGCCCTTTCTGTACCCGTGCGAAAACCCGGCGTCATACAGCCTTGACCGCTCGTATCCGCCGCCTAAAAAGCCGCCCACGGTTATAAGCGCGGTTTTTGTGATACCGTGCCGTTCGGCCACCGCCGCAAGCTCGCCGACCGTCGTTCTCACAATTATCTCATCCTCCCATGTAGCTTTGTACACAATCGCCGCCGGACTGTCAACTTTATACCCGCCGTCAATAAGCCTTTTGGAAAGCTCGTCAAGCATACCGGCCGAAAGGAATATAACCATTGTCGCGCCGTGCGCGGCGAAGCTTTCTATGCTCTCCCGTTCCGGCACGGGCGTTCTGCCCGCCATTCGAGTCACTATGACCGACTGGCTTATTCCCGGCAGTGTATATTCCGCCTTAAGCGCCGCCGCCGCGCCGAACATGGAGCTTACTCCCGGACAAACCTCATACTCGATACCCAGTCTGTCAAGCTCGTCCGCCTGCTCACGTATGGCTCCGTATATTGACGGATCCCCCGTATGCAGCCGCACAATCTCGCCGTTTCTGTTTTCTTCCATGACCGCAACGACCTCTCCAAGCGTCATTTTTGCGCTGTTATATATTTTGCAATCCGGTTTCGCGTATTTTAGAAGCTCCGCGTTCACCAGAGAACCGGCATAGATAATCACATCCGCATTTTTAATCAGCTCCATGCCGCGAACGGTTATAAGATCCGGCGCGCCGGGGCCTGCCCCAACAAAATTAACCATAAAATCAATCCTTTACAATAACTATAGAAAAATAGCTTGAATTCTCACCCACATCGTCAAGACCTTTGTAAATCCTCTCGTTTTCCATGCCGCAACATTCGACCATGACCGACTTTTCGGCAAGTCCCTTCCCGCGCAGCAAATCGCAGACCTCGCCAATACGCCGTCCGGCTTTCATAAGTACCTTTGTGCCTCGCGCATTCAGCATGTTTTCGGTTTGCTCATAGCTTGCCGGAAGGATTATAAGCGGCTCGCCGCGCTCACACAACGGCATGTTAAGCCGCGCGGCAGCGGCGCAAAATGATGTTATACCCGGCACAAGCTCCGTTTCAAAGCCATGCTTTTGCACAATACGGTTTATCCGCGCGTATGTGGAATATATCGTAACGTCGCCAAGCGTTATAAACGCGATGCTTTTCCCTTCTTTTAATATCCCCTCGAGCCTTTGCGCGATTGCCGTATAGCTTGCCTCAAGCCTTGCAAAATCCTTAGTCATGGGCATGGGCAGTTCCAATATATCCTTGTCCCTGACATACTCCTCCACTATCTCATATGCCGCTCTGTTACCGCCGCTCATAACCGGAACAGCCGTAACCTCCGACTCCCTTAGCACCCTGATTGCTTTAAGCGTTAAAAGCTCCTTGTCGCCCGGTCCTACGCCCACACCGTAAAGCTTACCGTTATTCATATACTTATCACTCCACTTAAAAAAGCTGTCCCCGAAAGAACAGCTTTTTTCGCGTACGCCAACAAAGCGTCGATATATATGCGTTTTTTGACACATATTCTCCACGTCGGCTTGCGGTTCGCCCGTTCTCGCAGGTTAATACGCAGACTTCGCGCGCCTGTATCCGGACTTATACATCACCACCCGCGCGCGCCTTCCCAAAGGGGTATACTGCCCTTCAGTGGCATACTGCGCGCGAGTTCCGTAAATACCGTAGCGGAACTGCGCCGGATTCTCACCGGACTTCCCGGAAGCCTAAGCTCCCACGCGCAAAATCCCATATTCGGTTGTAAATCGGAGCAGCGCTCCTGCTGAAACCTTGAAATGAAGCCCGCAGCCGGTTGCATGGTCGAGCAGCGGACGTAGTCCGCGACCGGCCTTAGCGGCGGGGAACATATAGGTTATATCATTCTTATTGTCTTTATGACCTGCGGCGTCACGGGCCGGTCGCTGTAATCGGTTTGGGTTGCGGCAATCCTGTCAACAACATCCATTCCCTCCGTTACCTTACCGAACGCCGCGTATTGTCCGTCAAGGTGCGGCGCGTTTTGGTGCATGATAAAAAACTGACTTGACGCGCTGTTGGGGAACATAGTTCTTGCCATGGACAGTACTCCGCGCTCATGCTTTAACGTATTCTTTACGCCGTTTGAGTCAAACTCACCCTTAATGCTGTCCGCATGCTTCTGACGTCCCGCGGCGTCCATACCGCCGCCTTGAATCATAAAGCCCTCGATTACTCTATGGAATACAAGACCCGCAAAGAAATCCTCGTTTATTAGCTTTACAAAGTTCTCCACCGTTATCGGCGCAATCTCCGGATAAAGCTCCGCCTTAATTATACCGCCGTCCTGCATTTCTATCTCTATATTCATTGAAAATCTCCTTAATTATTTATTGTCACCGATTGAATTTCAAATATATCCTCCGGCAAATCGTCCATACCCGGAGGCGGATCCTGCATTTTTGGCGCTTTTGCAATCGCGTCCGCGACATCCATTCCGGATGTCACCCTGCCGAACGCCGCGTATTGCCCGTCAAGGTATGTGCTGTCGCCCACCACTATAAAGAACTGGCTCGACGCGCTGTCGTTCTCGCTTGGTATTCTTGCCATCGATATTACGCCTCGCTCATGCGATAACGGATTATCAATTCCGTTCTCGGAAAATTCGCCCTCGACGGTTTCGGAAACGCTTTTCAGATTGTATTCCGCGTCATATCCGCCCGCCTGCACCACAAAGCCGTCTACGGCTCTGTGGAATATCGTTCCGTTATAAAATCCCTCGTTTGCAAGCTTTATAAAATTCGCAACCGTCTTTGGCGCAATATCCGGATACAGCTCAATCTCTATTGTCTCGCCGCTTGTAAGAGTTATTGCCGCGCCTATCGCGTTTTCGGTGAGCTCTTGCAAATTCTCGTCCGTCTCCTCGCTTTTTACCGTCGGCGTTTCCTTCTCCGGTTTCGTTTCGGTTCTACCGCCGCAGCCGCATAGAAGCAGCGCGCAAGACGCGGCTATAGCAAAAATTTTAAATATCCTCTTCATCAGAACTCCTCCCGATTATTCCTCCGCGTCATCTAAATCTTCCTCGTCCCGGTAACGCTCCGTGAGCGCTATGCTTACAACCTTCACATCGTCCGCAAGTCTCATAAGCCTTACGCCCTGTGTGTGACGTCCGAACTTGCTGATTTCATCAACGTGCATTCTTATTACAACTCCCTCGGATGTTATAAGCATCAAATCGCTGTCCTCCGCGGCCGATACAAGTCCTGCCATTTTACCGGTCTTTTCGTTCAGCTTATATGTGAATATGCCCTTACCGGCTCTTGACTGAACCCTATATTCTCCAACGTCCGTGCGCTTTCCGTAACCGTTCTCGGTTACGGCGAGAATTGTTTCCGTCTCGT
Organism: uncultured Clostridia bacterium; assembly: GCA_947628515.1. Taxonomy (GTDB): domain Bacteria; phylum Bacillota; class Clostridia; order UBA1381; family UBA1381; genus Ornithomonoglobus. The sequence goes on from CANRAG010000004.1 coordinate 25,271, forward strand.
TTACCACTACCGCCGAAACCACCTCGTCGCCTGCGTTTAAATCTATTGCCTTAACGCCGCGCGTGGTTCTGCCCATGGTTCTTCCGCAGCGTTCTTCAAAGCGGATGGACATACCGTTCTTTGTCGCGACGATAATATCGCGCCCGCCGTCGGTGAGGCTGACGCTTATAAGCTCATCGCCTTCAACAAGCTCGATAGCCCGCAATCCGTTCTGACGTATTCTAGAATAATCCATAATATCCGTTCGCTTAATAAGTCCGCGGCGCGTGACAAAGGTCAGGAAATTGCCGTTATTGAACTCGCGAACCGGTATCATCGCGCTTATCTTCTCGCCGCTGTCGAGCGGAAGAAGATTTACAATAGCCATACCCTTCGCGGTTCTGCCCGCCTCCGGAATTTGATAACCCTTGAGCCTGTAAACAATACCCTTGGTTGTGAAGAACAGGATATTATCATGCGTTGACGCGGTGAATATCTGCTCGACAAAATCCTCGTCGCGCGTTGTTACTCCCGTTATTCCGCGTCCGCCGCGGCGCTGTGATTTATAGGTATCGACCGGCATGCGCTTTGTATAGCCGTTACGGGTAAGAGTGAATACGCACTCCTCCTCGTCTATAAGATCCTCATCATCAAGATCGCTGTAATCCATTGCAATCTCTGTGCGGCGCGAATCGCCGTACTTATTTTTCATCTCGATAAGGTCCTCCTTGATTATGGCGCAAACCTTATCCTCGTCCGCAAGAATACCCTCGTACTCCGCAATCTTACCGAGCAAAGCCTCGTACTCGTCCTCAATCTTCGTGCGCTCCATGCCCGATAAACGGCCGAGCTGCATTCTTACAATCGCTGTCGCCTGAATATCATCCAAATCAAAGCGCTCGCAAAGATTTGCCTTGGAGTCCTCAATAGATTTTGAAGAACGTATTATGCGAATAACCTCGTCTATATTATCTATAACCAGCTTATAGCCTTCGAGCAGATGCGCGCGCTCCTGCGCCTTGCGCAAATCAAACCGCGTGCGGCGTATGATTACGTCCTCCTGATGAGCTATATAATAGTCTATCATCTGACGCAAATTCAGCACCTTCGGAACCTTATCGACAAGCGCGAGAAGAATTACGCCGAACGAATCCTGCATCTGTGTCTGCTTATACAGATTGTTTAGCACAACGTTCGCGTTCGCGTCACGCTTAAGCTCGATTACAAGCCGTATCTCCTCGGTTGACTCGTCACGGGTTGAAGCGATGCCGTCTATTTTACCGTCGCGGACAAGCTCGGTTATATGCTTTTCCATCTGCGCCTTATTTACCTTATACGGTATTTCCGTAACGACAATGCGCTGTCTGCCGTTATCAAGCTCCTCGATTTCCGCCTTGGCGCGCAAAATGATCTTGCCGCGTCCGGTTGTGTACGCCTGACGTATGCCGCGCTTACCCATGATAACTCCGCCCGTGGGGAAGTCGGGGCCCGGTATATATTTCATAAGCTCGTCCACGGTAATCATCGGGTCGTCAATAGCGGCAATAATACCGTCTATACACTCCGTAAGATTATGCGGCGGTATATTTGTGGCCATACCTACCGCAATACCGTTAGAGCCGTTCACAAGCAAATTCGGGAACCTTGACGGAAGCACGTCCGGCTCCTGAAGCTTATCGTCAAAATTAGGAACAAAATCAACGGTTTCCTTCTCTATATCCGTAAGCATGGAAGCCGCAATCTTTGACATCTTCGCCTCGGTATAACGGTACGCGGCCGCCGGGTCGCCATCGACCGAACCGAAATTTCCCTTGGGCTGTACAAGCGGGTAGCGGAGCGAGAAGTCCTGTCCCAAGCGCACCATCGCGTCATATACCGACGCATCGCCGTGCGGATGATATTTACCCAAAACGTCGCCCACGGTCGTGGCCGACTTTCTGAAGTCCGCCTCATATAGCAATCCGCCCTCGTACATATCATAAAGTATGCGTCTGTGTACCGGCTTAAGCCCGTCTCTTACATCCGGCAGCGCACGGCTCACGATAACGCTCATAGCGTAATCTATATACGCCTTCTTCATTTCGTTATTTAAATCAACTCCGACAATTTTCTGGTTTTCTATAACCTCCATGTCAAGAGCAAGTTCCTTTGACTTTTTAGCCATATTTCCTCCTTGAGTCCCAAAAATGAACTCTTATAAATTTAAAACTGATACATATCTGATTATACCACAAAACATATGAAATTGCAAGCAAATATGCCAATTTTATCACGGTTTTTGCGCTAATTTCATCACGGTTTTTAATTTTGTCATACCGACAAAAAAGAACAGTTCTATGCTTTAAAACATAGAAACTGTTCTTTCTGAAAATCTTAACACAAAATCCCGTATTTTCCTGTTTTGTAACGCTCGGACACAGTCGTTATTAATACGAAGCCATACCGCTGTTATTCGACGGCGGCATTGTTACAAGCTCCTCGGCCTTAAATCCGTCAACAACGTCCTGGTTTACCTTTGACGTTATATTATTCTCCTTGCAAAGCTCCTCGAACTTATCATCAATCTTCTTTTGGGAAAGCGCCGACTCGATTTGTGAAGAATTGTCCTCATACCATGTTCCGAAATTCGCTTCGTCCGCCGTAAGCGGAAGTCTCTGTACAATATGATAGCCGTAGCTTGACTTGCATAGACCGAACTCACCCGGCTTAAGGTTCTTTGTACACTCGTAGAACTCCTCTACCATGTCGCCCTCTGTGAATATATATCCGTCCGGCTGATTCGCCATGCCCGGATCCTGATTGTATTTTGTAATCATCTCGTCAAAATTCTCGCCGTCCTGAGCGCGCTTAAGAATTGCGTTCGCGAGCGCTTCGCCCGTATTGCCGTCCTCGTCGGCTACCGGTGTTTCCGCCGCCTCGCTGCTCTCCGGCTCCGCGTCGTCCTCGCTGTCCTTGGACTCATCCTCAAGGTTTATAAGGATGTGCTTCGCGCGATAGTAGTTATCCGTAAAGAATGCCTTCTTCTCCTCGTCAGTCGGCTCCGCGTCACCTATTTCTTCCTCTATCTTTTCCGTAACCTTTTGCTGATACTGGCTTGCGGTCATAAGCTTTTCGATAAAGTCCATGCTCGAACCTACGTCCTTAAGATATGCCTTGCATGCCTTAAGCCCGCCTGCGCTCCGCGCGAATGACGCCTTTGACTGCAATATGCTGTCCTTGTCCTCGTCTGTGAGTTCAATTCCCATCGCCTCACCGAGAGCGCCGTACTTAAATATATCCTCCATCATCTCTACACGCTGCTTCTTTGATGCGTCAAAACCGTCGCCACCTTGGAGAAACGGTGACACATCCGCCATGGTGATCTTATTATCCCCTACCTCAATAGCTGTCTTGCCTGAATTGCCTGAGCCGCATCCGGCTGTTAACATCATAACTCCGGCTGTAACAAACGCCGCTAAACCTGTTTTTTTCATTTTGTATTCCTTCCTTTGTCATAAAATAAATTTACAATAGTTATTATACATCATTTATTCCCATTTTGCAACTCTTTTATCAAAATTAACAAGTTATTAATAAATCCGAGAATATCCTTGTCCCTTTCGGTCATTGTTATACGTATGGACGGTTTCTTATCCGACGGCAGTTTAACGCGGGACGGATACCTTTTATCCAGACCGAACACCACCTCCGGAGTAAGTCTTTCGGGTATAAACGTAATCGTCACCACACGCATTTTTTCGGTTACTTCAACAACCCCCGCCTCTCGCGCCGGTATTTTAACGGCGGCGACCGCTATAATATTCGTCACCGGCTTCGGCGGCTCGCCGTACCGGTCTATGAGCTCATCCTGAATTTCAAACCGCTCCTCCTCGGTTTCTATCGCGGCAATCCTTTTATATATATCTATACGCTGGTTTACCGAAGGTATATATGTCTCCGGTATATACGCGTTTATGCTTATATCAAACGAAACATCGCTTACCGTGTCGCTCTTTATGCCCTGTGCCTCGTCAATACTCTCTTTAAGGATTTTGCAGTACATATCATATCCCACATTATCCATATGCCCGTGCTGCTCCGCGCCCAAGAGGTTTCCCGCACCGCGTATTTCAAGGTCGCGCATTGCGATGCGGAACCCCGAACCGAACTCGGTAAATTCACGTATCGCGCTAAGCCGCTTCTGCGAAACCTCCGAAAGCACCTTGTCGCGACGGTATGTGAGATAGGCGTACGCCGCGCGGTTTGAGCGGCCTACGCGCCCGCGAAGCTGATAGAGCTGCGCGAGCCCCATTCTGTCCGCGTTTTCGATAATGATTGTGTTCGCGTTAGGAATATCAAGACCGGTTTCAATAATCGTTGTGCACACAAGCACCTGTGTTCTGCCGCTTACCATATCGTACATGATGTCCTCAAGCTGTCTCTCGTTCATTTTGCCGTGCCCCACCGCCACACTCACGTCGGGGAACCGCTCGCGTACCCATTCCGCTTTCTTGTAAATACCCTGAACACGATTATACAGATAGAACACCTGTCCTCCTCTTGCAATCTCGCGGCGGATTGCGTCGAGCACAACCGTTTCATTAAATTCAAGCACATAGGTCTGAACCGGATAGCGGTTCTCCGGCGGCTCGGAAAGAACGCTCATATCCCGAACCGAGGTCATTGCCATATGCAGTGTTCTGGGTATCGGCGTCGCGGTCATGGTGAGGACGTCTATATTCGTTTTAAGCTCCTTTAACCGCTCCTTATGCGCCACGCCGAACCGCTGCTCCTCGTCCACGATTAAAAGCCCCAAATCCTTGAATTTCACATCGTTTGAAAGCAGTCGGTGCGTGCCCACTATAACGTCCACGCGCCCGTCGCGCAGCTTATTTATAATCTCGGCCTGCTGTTTGGGCGTGCGGAACCTTGACAGCATCTCTACCGTTATCGGGAAATCCGACATACGGCTTAAAAAGGTTTCGTAATGCTGCATTGCAAGCACTGTCGTAGGGCACAGATACGCCACCTGCTTGCTGTCGCACACAGCCTTGAACGCGGCGCGCAGCGCGACCTCGGTTTTACCGAAGCCCACGTCGCCGCAAAGAAGTCTGTCCATAGGCTGCGGCTTTTCCATATCCGCCTTTACCTCCTCAATCGCGAGAAGCTGGTCCTGTGTCTCGTTGTAGCGGAAATTATCCTCAAAATCGCGCTGCCACGGAGTATCCTCGCCAAACGCGTGCCCCCGCGCCTGCTCCCTTTCCGCGTATAGCTTTATAAGCCCCTTCGCAAGCTTGTCGGTTGACGCCTTCACCTTCGCCTTGGCGCGGGTCCATTCCTGTGTGCCGAGGTTATTCAGCTTTACAGTCTTGTTCTCGCTTTTGCCGCTGTATTTATACAGCATATTGAGCTGGTCAACGGGCACATAGAGGACGTCCGTGCCCGCGTAGCGTATTTTAAGATAGTCCTTAAAAATCCCGTCAACCTCGATTTTCTGTATGCCTACGTACTCACCGACGCCATGCGACGCGTGAACCACGTAATCGCCCGGACTTATATCATTGTACGACTTAATTCTGTCGGCGCTCTCCGCGCGCCGTCTCTCCCTTGAGCGCTTCGATTCAAATATTTCACGCTCGGATACGAGCGCGAACCTTATCTCCGGATACTCATATCCCCTGCCGTGACTGCCTCGGACTATAACTGTCGCGCCCTTTGCAAACTCGCCGTCATCTGAAATCTCCGCCTTTATCCCGCGCTCGTTAAACACGCCGCGCAAATTCTCCGCCCTTGCGCGCGTCGCGGCAATTACAGCCACGGTATAGCCGTCGTCCTGCCATTTTTTTAAATCCTCGTACAAATACTCAATCTTACCGTGGAACGATACCGTTGTTTTTGTGGTAAACATTTCAAGGTGCTTAAAACTGAAATCATTTTTTGTATGTGAGAGCATTTCGAGCGCTATAAGCCGCATGGCGCAAAGACTGCTTATAATATCCGCGCCGCTCTTATACAGCTCCGTTTTGCCGGCGCCTATTATCTGCTTGGTTTTAAGCTCGGCTATAGCTTCGCCCGTTTCCCATTCAAAGGTTTTTATACGCTCGCAAATACGCTTAGGATCCACAACAAACGCCGCGTCGCCGCTCTTGAAATAGTCGAGCACGGACGGGATTTTTCCGTATATCAATGAAACATACTTATCCACCGACGGAAAATGGTGCCGCTCGGTAAACGCTTCGATGTCAGTCTCAAGATTTTTTATATATTGTGACATATCCGCTTTCCGCCGCTGCGCCGATTTTATGCGGCGCCTAAGTTCAAGCACAATCTCATCCCTGCGTCCGGTCGTATACAACGCCTCCGAAACCGGAATTATACGCGCCGTTCCGATATTTTCAACCGTTCTCTGGCTCTCCGCGTCAAAACTCCTTATCGAGTCGATTTCATCGTCCCACAGCTCAATCCGCACGGGAGTGTCGCTGTTTGGAGAATATATATCTATAATTCCGCCGCGAACCGCAAACTGTCCGGGACCTTCTATCATATCCTCCCGCGCGTATCCCATGGCTGTGAGTCTGTCGGCGAGCGCGGCAATATCACATATATCGCCCGTTTTGAATTCGATTATGCTGCTTTTAAACCGCTCGTATTCGGCGGTATATGTCATTAGCGCGTCCACCGATGCGGTGACGATCACGTTTTTATTCCGCGTCAATTTATCAAGCACAGAAAGCCGCGCATTGTCATTTGCGCGGCCCATCGACTCGATATTATAGAACACATACTCCTTTGAAGGGAACACAGCCACATTCCTGCCATACAGCCGCAAATCGTCCGCAATCGAACGCGCCTCCATATCGGAATATGTCACGACCAGCGCGTTGGCGCCGTTTCGCGCGGCGACCGCGGCGATCAGCTGCGGCTGTGCGCTGTCAACTATGCCGGCAACCGACATAGGCGTGTTTTTGAGATTTTTTATAATCCCGTCATAAGGGGCATAGCCCTCAAGCAAATTAAGAAAGTTCATTTTACTTACCGTTATATTTATTCATCGCGCTGGCAAAGCCGTGGGCTATAATTTCTCTTACAGCCTTGTCCGCCTTGATTATCGCATCTTCGAGCACCGGTATCTCGTCCCTTGTAAATCTGCCGAGAACATAGTCGGCAAGGTCGTAGTCCTCATGCTCCGGAGCGCCCACGCCTATCCTGACGCGCGGGAACCCGTCTGAATTGAGATGGTAGATTATCGACTTCAAGCCGTTATGTCCGCCCGCGCTTCCCTTGCCTCGCACGCGTATCCGACCGGCGTCAAGAGAAATGTCGTCGCTTATTATAATTATATTCTCCACAGGAATTTTAAAGAAATTAGCAAAATCCGCTATGCTCTCTCCGCTGTTGTTCATATACGTCTGCGGCTTTACCAAAAGCGCCTTCTCGCCGTTTATTTCCGTCTCGCCGTACAATGACTTGAATTTCAGCTTTTTTATTTTCACATTCATTTGGTCGGCAATATAGTCTATGGTATGAAAGCCGATATTATGCCTTGTCATTTCATACCTGCTTCCGGGATTGCCCAGGCCTGCTATAAGATACATCCGCTGTCTCCTTATTTATTATACTTATTTCCCTTCCAATCCGTCTTGTTCACCTGTCTCGCCCTCGCAATAGAAAGCGCGTTGTCCGGAATGTCCTCGGTAATGGTGGAGCCCGCCGCAATATATACGTTGTCGCCCACATTCACCGGCGATACAAAATTCGTGTTGCATCCCACAAATACGTTATCGCCAATTTTTGAGCGGAACTTATCCTTACCGTCGTAGTTGCACGTAACAGTGCCGCAGCCGAAGTTTACGTTTTTGCCGATGTCGCTGTCGCCCAAATATGTCAGATGCGATATTTTTGTATCGTCGTCTATAACGTCGTTTTTAAGCTCCACAAAATCGCCCACTCTCACGTTTCTGCCGATTTTGTTGCCCGGTCTTACATACGCGAACGGGCCCACGGATGTGCCCTCGCCTATCTCGCTGTTTAGCACAACCGAGCTCGTTATATGCACATTGTCTTTGATTACGGAATTCTCTATCTTGCAGTTCATCTCGATTACACAGCCCGAACCAATCTTAGTGTTCCCCATTATCACTACGTTTGATGAAATTATTGTGTCGTTTCCTATTTCCACGTCATCGCCTATAATCACGCTTGACGGCTGAACGATTGTCACGCCGTTTGTCATATGCCGCGTATTTATCCTCTCCTGCATAATCGTTTCCGCCTCATGCAGCTGAACGCGGTTGTTAATGCCGCGTATCTCGTCGTTATCCGCTATGGTATAGCCGCCTATCCTCCTGCCGTCGTTTTTTAAATGCTCCAATGTGTCCGTCAGATAATACTCGCCCTGGGCGTTATTGGGCGTTAGCTTGCCGAGCGCCCACACAAGCGCGTCGGCGTTAAAAACATACATGCCGGAGTTGATCTCACGGATTTTCTTTTCCTCCTCCGTCGCGTCCTTCTGCTCGACGATTTTAAGTACCGCGCCGTCCGCCGCGCGCACAATTCTGCCGTAGCCCGAAGCGTCCGGCAGCTCGGCCGTAATGACGGTCGCGCTGTTATTACTCTCCCTGTGGTACTCCACCGCCGCCTTTATTGTTTCGGCGCGTATAAGCGGCGTGTCGCCGCTTAATATAACAACATAACCCTCATAGTCCTTTATGAACGGAACCGCCTGCATAACGGCATGGCCTGTTCCGAGCTGTTCGGACTGAACGGCAATTTCCGTGTCCGCCCCGACAACCGGCCGAACCATCTCCGCCCTATGCCCGATAATCGAAACAACCCTTTCGGCTCCCGCCTTCTTCGACTCGTCAACTACCCACCTGACAAGCTCCTTGCCGCATACCTTATGTATAACCTTAGGCATTTCCGACTTCATCCTTGTTCCCATTCCCGCTGCTAAAATCACGCTTGTAAACATATTATACCAATTCCTTTCCCGCTTGCTCCACATCGCGTTTTATCTGTTCCTTTAATTCGTCAATGCTGTTGAATTTTTTATCGCCGCGCAGACGTTTTATAAACTCCACGCGTATCAGCTCATTATATATATCCTCGCTAAAGTCGGGGATATAGCTTTCTATTGTTATCCTGTCCGCGTTAAAGGTCGGGTTGCTTCCGACATTTATAACGCTCTTATACTTGTTCCCCCTAACATATGTATATCCGGCGTACACCCCGTTATGCGGGAGCAGCGTATTCTCTCTGTAAGAGACATTCGCCGTCGGAAAACCGAGCTTTCGCCCGTTGCGCTTACCCTTTACCACCATTCCTTCGATGGCAAACGGTCTGCCGAGCATACTTGCCGCGTGCTGAACGCTGCCCGCCTCTATGAAGTTCCTTATGGCTGTACTCTTTATCGCAACGCCGTTATGGTCGATCTCATCTATTATGATTGCCGTCATACCGAACCTGCCGCACAGCTCCTCAAGCATCGCCGCGTCCCCGCGCGCCTTGTAGCCGAAACGGTAGTCATATCCCGCGCACACCGCCTCGCAATGCAGTATGTCCATGAGTCTGCGCACAAACCGCTCCGGTGTAAGCCGCATAAACTCCCTGTCAAAATCACGCATATATACAAAATCTATATCGGCATCCGACAAAATGTTCAGCTTTTGATTTTCCTGTGTGATAACCGGCACGCTCATATTATCTATCGTGCGCTTTGTATGCTCATTAAAGAGCAGCACGCCGCATTTTAGGCCGTTGGCTCTCGCATAGTCATGGCACTTTTTTATTATTGCCATATGCGCTATATGCAGCCCGTCAAAATTACCCAGCGCCACCACTGTTCTCGGAAACGGCACACTGCCCGTCTGCCTTATAATCTGCATCCTGTACCACACCTCAATTCCAGAAGGATTTAACCAAAACCAATCGCGTATCCTTGATTTCCGACACGCACAAAAATCGGCCGTCCGCGCCGTAGAGCCTGTATTGCCGACCCTCGTCGCCGCCGCGCCACGTCATTCGCACACCGTTTACTATGCTTCGCTCCTGCTTTTCGTTAAGATAAATAGCCGGCAAATGCGAAAACAGCCCATCCGTCGGTCTTACGGCCGCGTTTATGTCCTCCAGCGCGTCAAGCGCGTCCGGTGTGTACGCTTCGTCTATGCCGAAGCCCGCCGTCTCCGTTCTTCTAAGCTCCGTCATAACCGCGCCGCAGCCCAGCCTTGTCCCTATATCGTCGCAGAGCGAGCGTATATACGTTCCCTTCGAGCAGCGAACGTCAATGGTGATATACGGCAGTTTGAGCCCTGTTATTTCTATCGAGTAAATATTGACGCGCCGTTTTTCGCGCTCCACCTCCACGCCCTCGCGCGCGAGCTCATACAGTTTCCTGCCGTTTTGCTTTATCGCGCTGTACATGGGCGGCAGCTGCTCCTGCTCGCCGATAAATCCGGCTATGCACTCCCGCGCCTGCCCGTCGCTTATCCCGACCTTGTTTTCTTCCAGCACCCTTCCGCAAATATCGAGCGTGTCCGTGCGTTTGCCCAGCATTAACACCGCCGTATACCGCTTATCCGCCGCCGTGAGCATACCGGCGGCCTTTGTCGCGCTGCCGATGCATACCGGCAGCACGCCCGTGGCGAGCGGGTCCAATGTGCCCGTATGCCCGACGCGTCGGGTGTTAAAGCGCTTGCGTATCATGCCCACAACATCATGCGACGTCACGCCCTTCGGCTTGTCGATTATAACCACGCCGTTTACCTTATCCATTAAACGCTCCCTCGCATGCCTTCACAATAAGCTCCTCCGCCTCCGAAAGCGTTACGCCTGTGAAAGAGCAGTCCGCCGCCGCCGAAACGCAGGGCGACCTCCGCAACGTCCGCGCCGCCGTTTGAGCGCAGGCTGACGCGTATTTCGCCGCCGCTCTGCTTTAGCGACGCCGCGATTTCGGTGCCGCGTATTCTGCGCGGAATATTCACAAGATCCTGCACATCCTCCGGTCTTATACCGTATTTTTCACATTCGGCCTCGCCTACCCTGACCATTCTAAGCTTACCGTCATAGTAGGAGCTTATGCGGCTTATAAGCTCCGCCTTAAGCATCTCCGAATTAATATCCTCACATTCAAAAAGCCGACGCGCGATTTCGGCATGGTTTATATCATAGCCTATAAGCTCCGCGGCGGTCATAAATGTCTTTGGCGACACGTTTGAATACGCGAAACAGCCCGTGTCAAAGCAGATTGCCGCGTATAAATATCCGGCGATTTCCGCGTTTAGCTCCACGCCGAGCTTTTTAAACAGCTCAAACAAAATCTCGCCCGTTGACGAAGCCGTCGGCTCCACATAGTTTGCCTCGGCAAATCCGTTATTGGTTCTGTGGTGGTCTATATTTACGGTATGCCCCGCGGATTTAAATATCGGCTCCCTCGTGCTGACGCGTCCCATATCGCCGCAGTCGAGCGCGATACAGGTATCGCAATCCACGTCTTCGCCGTCATACACCACAGCAATATCATCACTTAAAAATTCGAGCCGTTTTTCAACCGGCTCCTCCGCGTATATCACGGCGTTCTTACCCATATTACGCAGTGCCGTCCGCATCGCGAGGCACGAGCCGATTGCGTCGCCGTCGGCCTTCACATGCGGAATTATCGCGCATTTTTTTGAATTCTTTATAATTTCGATTATTCTATCCATCGTTGTTATCATGCGCTCCTTTCGCAAACCCATTGTGATTATAGCATAAATATTCTTCCGCGTCAAGGAAATTCACAGCTTTTGCCACGGGTTTTGAATGAGTTAAAAAATCTGTGACGGGTTTGATATAAGCATAGTTGATTTCTTCAATACCGATGAATTTACTGGATTGGAACAGGAACTTAAATAACAAAATACCCGTAGTATTTACAACAAGAATAAAACCGGCTGTAAAAAAGTGCCTTTTAATAGGACTTTTTTACAGTCGGTTTTTGAATTTAAGATATAATTTTATTTATATTCGGCATAAATACATAACGGCTACTGATTTTTCGTCCCATCGGCTATGCGCGCAAAAAGTTCAAGCTCGTTTATGCTCGTTTCCTCCCACGTCGCCGCCGCGACTATGAAATACCGGTATTGTCCCGTAAGCGCCGTGGTCGCGTTAGAGCCCGTCGCCGTGCCCAGGATGTTCGCGCTGTATAGCTTGGAAAACGGAACGTATAAATCATTGCCGCTTTTTGCCAAATCGGAGCTTGAACCCATTTCCGCCGGGGTCTTTAAAATATCGTCGCTGTCCGTTCCGAGGTAAACGACGCGCGTGCTGCCGTTACCCGTCATGGTTATTTCGTTTAAATCAAACTTCTTTCCGTCGCCCGCGTAAAATACCTCGTATGCCACATACGGCGACGCGCTTCTTGCTGTTGTCCATGCGGTTGACGGGTTTTTGTCGTATGAGTTCTTCGGTGTTCCTATGCTTGAGGACGCGTAGGAGGTCTTGTAATAGTCCGCCAGATTTAACGGTGCGGGCTTTAAGCCGTCAATCGCGTCAAGAATATTCTTGCGTGATTTGTTCGCGTCGCTTTGCGTTTCGCGGCTCACTCCTTCGAGCGCGGATTTCAGCGTGGCGACTGTGTCGGACGAATATTCTTCCGAACGTCCGATAAGCTCGTTAGCCTCGGCAATCGTCTTGTCGAGCGCCGTTGTGTCAACGGCCGCATTATCGGATGTTATTGTAATACCGTCCTCGGACATGTTCAGACTCTTAACGGTAATCCCGCTTATTTCAGGAGCGGTTGAATTTACAATCGGGCTGAAATGATAGGAGTTGTCGTTATAAATCCTTACCGTATTGTCGCCCGCCTTAAGCTTTAGCGGAACATTAACATCCCTGAACGCGTCCCAGCTGAATGTATTTCTGAAATACACCGTCTCCGGCTCGCTGTCGTTTATCTTAATCTGCGCGTATCTCTCGACAAGGTCGATATTGTACGGATGTACGTATGTATCGCCGTTGTCCTTTAGCATTACCGGAGCGGGCTCGTCGTTTGAATACCGAATTTCAAAATTATACATACCGTCCGATTTTACATTAACGTTAAATTCGATATAATTATCCTCCGCCGTATCGTCCGCGTCCGCGCCCACGCCGAGATTTCTTATAACATATCCGGCATAGTCATTCTCCCCGTAATACGCGTTAGGGCCGTGTATCGCCGTATCCTTCGCCGCGATTGCCGCCTCGGAACTATCCGGAACATATGTAAATTCAACCGTTGCCGCGTTTCCTTCTATGACAAGCGTATTCGCGCCCTTTGAGAGATAGAACGTGCCGGACACGGGAACGTCGTATGTCGATATTGTAGAATACGATTCCGCGTCTGGCGCGTAATCTATCAGACGGCGCGAGATTGTGAAATCTCCGCCCGAAACCGCGTAATATCCGCTCTTTGGAGCGACGGCGGTAACGACATACTTATCGCCGTCCTTAAACGCCGCCATCTCGGTTAAATCTATTTCAAAATTGCCGTAATTGTCGTCATGCTTTTTAACGTCAAGCTTATCGACAGCAGCGACAAGCTGTAAATTGCCCTTGCTGCCTTCGTCGCCGTTTATCTGCGTGAACGTGATTGTATGCTCACCCGCCGTCAGAGTTTTGATCATATCATAATGCCTGCGGTAGCTCCACGTTACAGTCGATTCGAGATAAATCGTTTCAGCCTTGCCGCCATCAATCTGCATACCGAACGGCAGCATTTTGCCCTGTGCGCGGTTCTGTCCGTTCGCGTCGGGTTCGAGCGTTCTGGGATTTACATACGGGGCCTGCAATGAATAGAACAGGCTTAAATCGTAATCTCCGTTCTCCGGAACGTCAATTGTAAATTCCACTCCGTCGCCGTTATTGTTGATACTGCCCACTTCCTTGCGCCCCGACGCTGCCCATGTGCTCCAACCGGTTTTGGCATACGCCTTCGCGCCGCCTATAAGCCGCGCGTCCTCCGCCTCATAGGAGTCTATAGAAAGTCTTACATTTTCCATATCCGTTGTCTGCGACGGATTGGGAGCGGGCGATATTACCGCAAAATACGCTTTCATTTCGTCCGTATCGGTAACCTGAATTTTAAGCGTATTGTCCGTAACGTTAACCGCGCCGTCAAATATCACTTCGGGCTTGCAGTTCTCGCCCTGCTGCCCGGAAAAGCCCACCGCGTACACCTTTACGTTAACCGCGCCGTTTTCGTTCGCAAGCGAGGTTTTATCCATATTGTCAAGATAAACCGTCTCCTTGCCGTGTTTGTCCTCACTGCCGCCGAAAAGCGCGTAGGCCGTGTTTATGCTCCCGTCATACGAGGTCACGCCGTAAAAGCGCGTAGCTGCAAACGCCGGAGCCGTAAGCCGGCACTGCTCTCCCGTCATCTGCGCGTACCAGTGATAGACCCACCACGTTGACGACGGGCTGTTCTGGTCGGCGGCGACCTCGTTTAAAGAGTTCGCCATGCCCCAGTACGCCATACATCCGCTCATATCCTTGTCCTCAAACATTGCGAGCCACTTCACAAGTCCGCCGGACGTCGCAATATCGTAATGGCGCGCGTACTCGTTTACGAGAAGCCCCGGCTGATAGCTTCTGCCGGTTTTTTCCGCATACGCGGCGGTGTAGTATTTTGCCGCTGAGTTTTTCACAGAGTTGTAGTTGTTGAAAAATGACGTGAGCGAGCTGTCGCCCAGCTCGTGCCATGTTATAAGCTCCGGCAGACAGTTGTTGCTATAGCAGTATGATAGAAAGCTGTCGTATGTGCCCGCGTTAAAACCGGCAAAGTTCGGTCCCGCGCAGCGCGCGTTCGGGTCAATTTTATGTACCGCCTCGTAAACCTGTTTCCACGCCGCTTCAAGCCCCGCAAGATTTCCTCCGTACCAGATGTTATCGGGCTCGTTAAACAAAACGTAGCTGTACTTTTTCGCTTCCGTTTCGTTGAGCTTGTAGTAATTTCCGTCACTGCCCAAAAACGCGCCCTTATCCCCCGTGTCTGCCTTGTCGCAAATCATTGCGTAGAGAATTTCTTCGCATGTTTTTGTGTAGCCGTCAACGTCGAGAGAGCCGTTTTTCATAGGCGCGTTGTAGGGCCATTCAAGATATATGTCCTGCAAATACACCTGCATATCGCGCACGCCCGCGGCTTCGAGCGCGGACTTGGTTCTCACCGCGTCGCCTGTCGGATGCTGCAAGCCGCCGTACGCCTTTTGCACCATGGTGTCGGGCTTTAAGCCGTAGAGCAAATCTATTGACGGAACATTTATTTCCGCCGCGCCGTACAAAAATCCGGTCGAGCCGTGGTACAGCGTCTCTTTCGCGCCCATATCAAAATGCAGCTCCGCTCCGTTTTCGTTTACGATTACGAGCTTGCCGCTGTCGTTTTTGACACTAAATCCCGCAGCGCCGCTTACGGTAATTCCCGAAATATCCGCACCCGCTCCGATTGTTCCAAGCTCAACATTGGCAGGCGAATCCATGGTGATTTCAAAATTTCCCGACCAGCCTTCGCCTATGTTAAGCTTACATGTGTTTGACTGAAGTCTGAGCTTGTTTAGCTCCGTTCCCGCGTTTATCGTAACCGTCGCCGCGTCGGCAACGGTTATGTCAAAATCGGAATTATTTATAAATTTGACGTTATTAAGCGTGAGATTTCCCTGCTTTCCCGAACCGGACGAGCCGGAGCTGACAGCCGAGCGCCTGCCCGACGAGGTTACGCTGTAATTTTTAACAGTCGCGTCGGTAATCGTCATACTTCCCGCGCCTTCCCATATCCCCACGTCGGTCTTTGCGTTTCCGTTAATCGTGAGATTTTTAAAAACCGAATTTACATTTTCGTTTTGATAAATCGTGGAATCATTGCCGGTCTGCGTGCTTGTAAGCGTGTGGCTGCCGCCGTCAATTGTAACGTCTTTTACAATACCGCTGTTGGTGACGTTAAAATCGCCTTCGAGCGTATAGCTGCCGCCCGTCGTAAACGCCGACTTCAACCCGTCAAGCGTCGTTATGCCGTCCGCCGCGTCTGCGGGCATAACAAAGGTCGCCGCAATCGACAGCGGATTTTGCGTGTCCGTTTCCCACGCAAACGCTTTTAAGATATATTTTGCGCCGGGAATAATCTCAAATTCGCCGGACAGCTTGTTTTTCTCAACATATACAAGTCTGCCCGCCTCGTCATAGAGCGCGGTGTAAATATCCCCGATACACGCCGTCGAGACGCCCCAGCTTAAAATATTGCCGTCCGCTTCCGCTTTTGTGATTTCGAGTTGACGCGGAATTACGCGCACAGGCTCGGTAATACCTCTAAGCGTCGGAATAACGGGTTTGATATTACCTTCCCCGTCAAATTCCAGCTTGTCAACGCACACCTCGCGGTGGTTTCCGGCAGCGCTGCTCTGGGTTTCCTGATTGCCGTAAAGAGCGGTATTGAAACGATGATAGCAAATATACCAGTCGTCCGTACCGGGTATGTTTATAACCGAATGATGCCCCGTTCCCTTGATTATATCCGACTGCGCGTTGTTCCGGTGAAGAATTTGGGTATTGCCTTTTATCGTGCCCAGCGGCGAGTCCATAATACCGTAACGCACGTTATAGTTCGGACTTCCCGTATCGTCGTCGGACCACATCATATAATAAACGCCGTTTCTTTTAATCATAAACGAGCCTTCGCGGAAGTTTGACGGATTGAGCTTTTTAATCTCACCGTCGATTGAAAGCATATCGTCTGAGAGCTTCGCTCCGTACATTGAGCCGTTACCCCAATAGAGATACGACTGTCCGTCGTCGTCGGTAAATACGGCGGAATCTATCATTTGTCCCGACAGCGAGCCGCCCTTTACTATAACGCCCTTGTCCGTAAACGGGCCGGTAGGCGAGTCGGCGACGGCTACGGCGAGGTTTTTCGCGCCGTTATCCGACGGCGCGGCGCTGTAATAGAAGTAATATTTGCCGTTTTTCTCCGCTATGGTCGGAGCCCAGCCGTTTTTGCCGTTTGACCAGCTTACGTCCTTCAGGTCGAGAATAATACCCTCGTCCTTCCAATGCACAAGGTCGTCAGAGGAAAAGCATTTGAAATACGGAGCGTCCCAACCGCTGCCGCCGTCGGTAGTCGGATATATGTAGTATTTCCCGTCGAATACGGCTATGTTCGGATCCGCGTAAAAGCCGTCAATAACCGCGTTGCCGCGCTCCTCGGCGGTTATTTTCCAATCCGCCGTAAGCTCGGGGTTTTCCTTATCCGTTACCGTCAGCACTCCGTCCGCGTAGGTTCCGCTTGTAAGCTTCGCCGTCGCCTCCGCCTCGAATGTGAATTCGGGAACAAGCGCCGCCGCGTCCGTTCCGACCTCAAGCGGCAGCAGAACGGTTCTGTTTGCCGCGTCGATTTCAACACCGTGCGATTTTATTCCCTCTCCCGACGCGCCCGTTATATGCGGAGCTGTTTTTGTGTATGAGCTTTTCTGCTCCTCGCTCAATTTTTCCACTTCTCCCGCCGTCAGCGCCCTGTCATAAATTCTGAAATCCGATACCGTCCCTTTGAAATACGGGTCGCTATATACCGATTTCGCTATATAATTAGCGGCGGTTGCGCCGAGATCCGACGGTTTTATCGATATATTGTTCTCCGCCACAAGCGCTCCGTCCCGGTAAAGCGCGGAGTTTGCCCCGTCGAACACGGCTATAATACTTGTCCATTCATTTGCCTTTACAAAATTATCCGATGCAAGCTCGCTTTCATCGGTATATGTGCCGCGCGTGATTGCCGCGCGCAACTTGGAATTGGGGTTGTATGTGTTCAGGAACATATACCCCGTCGTACTCGTGTTGCCGATACACCATGTAAATTGGTTCTGCTTCTCTATTTCCGTTTTAAGATAGATTGCGACCGTGGCGGCGTCGGCGTCCTTTAAGACTCCGTCCGGCATTTTTATATAATCGTCCTTGCCGTCAAATATCGCGGAGCTGCCGTCTATGGACGCGCCGTAAACAACGCCGTCCATGCCGTTGCCCGACACATCCTTTGCGCCGTCCTCGAAATCATACCATAAAACCGGATCATTATCACCTGTTGAGCCATACGGCATAATCATTGTTTCCGACGCGTATGCGCGCCCGGGTATTACAAATGCCGAAGCAATCATCAGCGCGAGATACGCGCTTACAAAACGTTTAGCTCTCAACCTTCATCCCCTCCTGTAATCTTTTTATATTATTGTATCACAATTCCGCAGGATAATCTATGCTTTTGTGTTGACAATATGTGTTTAAATGTGATATTATGTAACAAATGTTATAAGAAGGGGTGCTTGTGATGGATGTCTTTTTCAGAAACTATTATCTTGCCACAAACTATGTTCCCACGGATATATATCCCATACTGTACGGAGAACAGCAATGTGAACCGGGGTACGGCTTCGGGCCTTGCGTGAGGAGCAACTATATTATTCATTATGTGTATTCGGGACGCGGAATGCTTCGCATAGGGGAAGATGAATACAAGGTAGGCAAGGGCGAGATGTTCCTTATACGGCCGAACAGTCTTGCATACTATAGAGCAGATTCTGAAAACCCGTGGCTTTACAGATGGGTAGAGTTTAACGGAAGCATGTCCGAACGAATTCTCGCTCCGTTTAAGTCGCCCGTACTTCGGGACTTTGAGGGCGAGCCGATAGGCAATAGACTAAAAGAGTTTGTCGGTGCGGGAAAAACCACGTTTGAGGCCGCTATGGAACGGCTTTGGGGAATAATAGCCGCTCTGAACGAGACGGTATCGGACAATAATCCCGTCAGCTCTCATGAATATGTGCTCATGGCGGAGCAGTACATAAAGAATAACATCAATAAAAAAATTACAGTAAATGATATTGCCTCATATATAGGCATAAACCGAAGCTATCTTAGCAGACTGTTTAAGGAGCGTAAAGGCGTAAGCCCGCAGCGGTATCTGACTACGTCAAAAATAAATACGGCGGCCCAATACTTAAAAAACACGGACATATCCGTAATGGACGCGGCTCAAAGCGTGGGATACACCGATTATCATGTTTTCAATAAGGTATTCCACCGTTATTTTAACGCGTCGCCGTCCGAATGGCGAAAAAAATATATCTGGCAGCAATCGATTATAGAAAACAAATAATTAATCGAAATTTATTTTATTCACAAACGGCAAAATCAGCGGCGGATGCCGCTGATTTTGTCGTTTGTCTGTCCGAATAAGCCCGTCGCATTCCGCTCGGACATCCGTAAATATCAAATTTCAATCACTATAACCTCTGTGGCCGAGCCGCCGCGCGCGCGCACAAGCACGTACGCTATCGGGTCCACCTCGTCCCACAGAATTACATTGTCCTCACTGTCAAAGTTTTCGCTCCGCACACGTGATACCGGTATCTGGCTGTAGCCCGTTCCCGTAAACTCAACCTTATCGCCTCGCGCTCGCGGGCTTACGGTATATATAAATGTTCCCTCGCTTAAATCTATCTCAGAGGTCTTGCCCGAACGGTCCGCCACAAGCATATATCCCTTGGCGGTCTTAATCGGCACTCCGAAATAAAATGTGCTGTAATTGTCTCCTCCCACAATCTGCTGTGAGCTAAGCGCCGTTTCATCAACATTCGGCCGGTAAA
Organism: uncultured Clostridia bacterium; assembly: GCA_947628515.1. GTDB lineage: Bacteria > Bacillota > Clostridia > UBA1381 > UBA1381 > Ornithomonoglobus. Next base: position 44,869 of record CANRAG010000004.1, read on the forward strand.
TGAACTCGATACTCTTTACCCTGCCCTGCAAATCGCATGTAAAATGTATAACGTCGCCCTCTCTGAGCGCCTCGGCGTTCTGACCGACAAGCTCGGCATGCGCCTGCGGTGCGGACACTATCGTCGCGCCCTCGTAAATGTCGGTGGACATCTCAACCCCCTGATAGAGCATAACCGTTTTATACCATGTCTCACCGTTTATAAGTTGCTCGTTAACACTTTCCACAACCGCCGGCGCGTTAACCGCGTCAAGCGCTTTTTCGTACACCTCCGGATACGGAGTTTTGGTCGGCGCGGGAGCGGTCGTCGGTTCCTCCGTTGCCGTATTCGGTTCCGGAGTGGGCGTTTCTGTCGGTTCGGGTGTTTCGTCTCCGAACAGAACACTCGTTTTCGCGTCCTCGTCGCCGCCGAACACCTTATACTCGCAGCCCTCAAGCTCTTTGGGGAGCCTGAAAACATAGCCGTCCTCCGACTTCGGCGTCTGCGTGCCGTAAATCAGTCGGCTGTCCGCATCATAGACCGCTATTACGGCTATATTCGCGGCATGAGCCGTGACACACATCACTGTGATTATAAATACCGATATAAAACTTATTAATTTACGCATATTAAACCTCCTGTTTTAATTCCTGTGCATGAAATCCGAAACAAACTGCTTGGCGCAGCGGCCGCTCTTGCCGCCGTATTTCATCTGCCAGCGGTTTGCCTCATTTTTTATTTCCTCCGTCATCTCAACTCCGCGCCGCTCCAAAAGCACGCGCACAATCTCGTAATACTCCTTCGGGTCCGGAGCGGGGAAATACAGACCTATCCCAAACCGCTCCGCAAGCGACAGCATTTCCTGCTTCGTGTCATTCACATTGACCTCATCACCCTGACGGTCCGCCCATGTCTCGCGTATAAGGTGGCGGCGGTTTGACGTAGCGTATAAAAGCACATTGCCCGAAGCCGCCTGTAGCTGCCCCTCCATAGCAATCTTTAAGGCGCGGTATTCCGTGTCATGCCGCTCAAATGTGAGATCGTCAAGAAACAGTATATACTTATGCGGCGAGCTTTCAAGCCGCTTCATAAGCTCCGGTATTTGCGTTATAGCGCTTTTAGGCAGTTCGATAACCCTAAGTCCTTCCGACGCAAACTCATTCAGCAGCGCCTTTACCGACGATGACTTTCCCGTGCCTCTGTCGCCGAAAAGCAATACGTTATTTGAAAACTTACCGTCAAGAAACGCTTTTGTGTTATCAATCAGCACCCGTTTCTGTCTGTCCATACCGACAATATCGTCAAAGGTTATGGCGTCGGGATTTGGAATACCCGTAATATCGGTTCCGTCGAAGCGGAACGCGATATACTTCGCAAGCAGACCGCAGCCCAGAGTTTTATAATGCAGAATAAGTCTCGCGAGCAAATCCTCGGAATTTTCGGCCGAAGTTATGGAACAAATCGATTTTATGTAGCCCTCGTAAAATCCGGTATCATTCCCCGACGCGGTATATTTCACCGCCGCCTTCGAAAGCAGCTTTTTATATATCATATCCACGTCCAGCTTAGCGAAACGTCTAAGGTCGCTCCCTATGCGCCGTCCCGATTTCGCAAGCTCCGACAACACGTTTTCATCATTTGCCAGCATTGAGCACACGTATTCGCGTATACTGTCCTCGGTCACGCCCTCCGTTTCGGCAAATTCCACTATGCCGCGCAAAAGAGGAACATTATCCCTTTCCAAAATGGCGCGAACCGTAGCGTCACGCTCAATATCGTTAAAAATGAATAAATCCATTGTATTTCACTTCCTTACCTACACGCAGTCATTCCGAGGTTTTTTGTCTTGTCATCAGTATATTAACCGCGTCCTTCGGACTCGTGCCTTTGTATAAAAGATTGTACGCCTGCTCGATAATAGGCGTCCTGACGTCGTATTTCCTGCTGAGATTATACGCGGCTGTCGCTGTGTTTACGCCCTCCACAACCATATGTACCTTATTCAGCGTATCCTCCAGATTCATCCCTTTACCGAGCAGCTCGCCCGCCGTATGATTTCTTGAAAGCCTGCTCGTTCCCGTTACGATAAGGTCGCCCAGTCCGGAAAGTCCCGCAAATGTCGACGCCTTCGCGCCCATCGCAACGCCCAAACGCGTAATCTCCGCGACGCCGCGCGTTATAAGCGCGGCCTTTGTGTTGTCGCCGTATCCCAGACCGTCAGAAATTCCGGCGCACAGCGCGATTACATTCTTTAGCGCTCCGCCCAGCTCAACGCCTATTATATCGTCCGATGTGTAGACGCGAAATACCGACGTCATGAATACATCCTGTAAAAACTCCGCCGTTTCCTTTGTTTCGGAAGCCACAACAACCGTTGTCGGCACGCCCCTGCCGACCTCCTCCGCATGCGAGGGTCCGCTCAGCACCGAAATGTCGGCCTCCGGTATTTCCTGCTTGTATACCTCGGAAAGCCTAAGCTCCCCTTCAAGCCCTTTTGATATATTAACTATTTTCTGACCGGGCTTAACAAACCGCGCCATCTGCTTAGCGGTTGTCCGCGTAGCAGGCGACGGCGCGGCGGTAATTATAACATCCGCGCCCTTTATACACTCGCCCATATCATGAGTGCATATAATATTATCCTCAAGCTTTACGCCCGGAAGAAATTCCTTGTTTTCACGGTCCGTATTCAGTCTGTCCGTTTCCTCCTGAATCCATGACCAAAGATATACGTCATTGCCCTTTCCCGCAAGCAGCACGGCAACAGCCGTGCCCCAGCCTCCGGAGCCGATTACAGCTATTTTCATATCAATTTCCTTTCTTTGAGCCCAACCTGTTCTCCGTACCTTTAAACAACCTGCCTATATTGGCATGGTGTCTTGCTATTAGCAGAACCGCGAGTATCATCACGCATACAAACCGAACCGCGTCAAACGACCTGTTTGCTATCATAATTGTAATTTCAAGCGCCGCGAAAAGGACCGCCGCAAGAATGGAGCCGAGGGAAACGTATCGCGTCGCCGCCATTATCGCAAGGGCGAACACAAGCACCACAATTCCCATCTTCCAGTCGAGCGCGAGCAGCACGCCAAGAGATGTGGCGACGCCCTTCCCGCCCTTGAACCCGAAAAACACAGGGAAATTGTGGCCGAGCACAACGCATACTCCCGCTATGTAGTCGGCGCCGTCGGGCATTCCGATTGATTTTGTCCATCTCGCCGCAAGCACGGCTATAACACCTTTCAGTATATCGATTATAAGCGTGATTACGGCGTACTTTTTGCCCATGGTTCGCAGCATATTCGTCGCCCCCGCGTTGCCGGAGCCGCTTTTTCGTATATCGTCCCCCGACACAATGCGGGAAATGAGTATTGATGAATTAATGCTGCCTATAAGATAGGCGGCAACCGCCATTGCGATAACTGAGACAATCCGCATATTAATATCCTCTCTTATTTATCTTTCTTATTTCTCTCTCTTATCAATATGACAATCGGCGTTCCGTCAAAACCGAAATTCTCTCTTATCTGGTTTTCAATAAAACGCTTATATGAGAAATGGAACAAATCCTTATCGTTTACAAACAATACAAATGTGGGCGGCGCGACGGAAACCTGTGTGCCGTAATATATTCGCAGACGCTTACCCTTGTCCGACGGCGGCTGCTGTTTGTTTGTCGCCTCGTTTATAACATCGTTTAGCATACCCGTTGTAATTCTTCGCTTATGCTGCTCGTTGACCTTCTTTATTTCGTCAAAGAGCCTGTCCACTCTCTGCCCCGTTTTCGCGCTTGTGAACAGAATAGAAGCATAGGGCATAAACGCGAAGGTTTCGCGTATTCTGTGTTTGAACTCGTTCATGGTCTTATCGTTCTTTACCACTATGTCCCACTTATTTATCACAAATATACACGCTCTGCCCTTTTCGTGCGCGTAGCCGGCAATCTTTGTATCCTGTTCGGCAATCCCCGCCGCGCCGTCTATCATGATAACGCATACATCGCTTCTGTCCACGGCAGCATACGCGCGTATCACACTGAACTTCTCAACCGCTTCGTTAACCTTGCTTCTGCGCCTTATTCCGGCGGTATCTATAAACAGGAACTTATCCCCGTCCCGCTCATAGCGCGTGTCAATGGCGTCGCGCGTCGTTCCGGCAATATCGGAAACTATAACGCGCTCCTCGCCTATAATTCTGTTTATCATTGAGGATTTGCCCGCGTTCGGTCTGCCTATAACGGCAACCTTAATGACGTCCTCCTCCGGCTCCGTATCCGCGTCAGCCGGAAACAGGGAGGTTATCTCGTCGAGCAGGTCGCCTATGCCCAGTCCGTTTACGGACGATATAGCGACCGGATCGCCCAGACCGAGATTATAGAACTCGTAGAACTCAAACGGCGGATTTCCCACGTTATCGCATTTATTTACCGCGAGGACTATCTTCTTTTTTGCCCTCAGAAGCATTTGCGAAACCTCAACGTCGTTTGCCGTAACGCCGTCCTTAGCGTTTACCACAAGCACTACGACGTCCGCCATATCTATCGCAAGCTGCGCCTGTTCGCGCATCTTTGAAAGTATCTCATCCTTTGAAAGCGGTTCTATACCGCCGGTATCTATCAATGTAAAATGCTTGTCGAGCCACGACGCTTCCGAATATATCCTGTCCCGCGTAACGCCCGGAGTATCCTCGACTATGCTTATTCTCTGACCGGATATTCTGTTAAATAAAGTCGACTTGCCCACGTTCGGCCTGCCGACAATAGCTACCAATGGTTTCATATATATACGTATTGTCTCCTTTTTATATATGTCATCTGTTTTATTGTACCATATTAATTGTGAATAATCAATAGTTAAATTGTAAAAGAAAACAGGAAAAAGAAAACAGGAAACTACCAAAGTAAATTCCGCAATTGGAATAGGTGGAATTTACTTTGGTAATTTTACGCAACTTAAAAATTTTTAAAATGTACTTGACATGATCAGTTTTCAATGATATAATTCAGGTAAGAAGTAGAGAGCGGTAACGAATATTCCGCAAAATAGGTTTACCTATTATCTACCCAAAAAATCAGGTGAAAATAGTCTCCCCTAAAGTTTGCAATTCGACAGGGGCGGCTATTTTTTTATATACACGATTATCACTAATACTAAAATAAGTATCAAGGCTATATCCTGCATAATACCGCCACCACCTTTGTTGTAGTGTCGGAATAGCCGCTACCGCTCATTCTTACCCGAAGCAAGAAGCTTTAACGATCTTTCGACCGCTGAAAACATTATAGCACACTAAACACAAACAAGTCAATAAGTTTTTACGGTAAAAACTCCCTTAGTTCAAAACACCGCGGCGACGCCGCGGTGTTTTGTCAGTCAGATTATTTATTTCCCTTTTTGGCCGAACGTCTTTCCGCCGCGGCCGCCGCCTTGGCCTCAGCCTCCGCTTCCTTCCATGAAGCCCAGAATGTGCTGGCGATGAAGATTGAGGTGTACGCGCCGATTACGATACCGATAATAAGCGGCAAAGCAAACTCCTTGATTGTCGTTACACCGAGGATGTAAATCAAGACAATCGTTATAAGAGTTGTAATTGTCGAGTTTATAGTACGTCCGAGCGTTTCGGAAATACTCCGGTTTGTCATCTCCGAAATGCTCTCGGAGCGTCTGCGTGACTTTGAATTTTCACGTATACGGTCGAAGATAACTATCGTATTATTAATCGAGTAGCCCACTACCGTAAGCATCGCGGCGATGAATGTGGTGTTAATGGCGATATTTGAAATCGAATATACCGCGAGCATAACAATAACGTTAAGAGCAAGCGCAAGCACCGCCATAACGCCGCTTCTCCACTCAAATCTGATAATGATATAAGCGAGAATACAAAGGATTGCAAACAGTGTGTAGGTAAGCGCCTTTGTCTGTATCTCCTTACCGAAGCTCGGTGAAGCCGACTGCACGTTTACCGACTCCTCGTCCACCGTATACTTCTCGCCCAGTGCCTTAAGCACCTCGTTCTTGTTCGATTCGCCGCCGTCCTCTGCGTCCGTTGCCGGAAGCTTTATTACAAGCGAGCCGTCAGTCGCCGACTTCTGAACGGTAGCGTCAAGGCCTGTTGCGTCCTTTATAATGTCCGCAATATCCTTATTCTCAAAATCCTCCTCGAGGCTCATCTGCATTCTTATGCCGCCCATGAACTCAACGTCGAAGTTAAATCCACCGTGCACAAAGTACATTATAACGCCCAACACGATAATAGCAATCGGTAAAAGAAGGAACTTTACTTTATTTGCCGCATAGTTAAACGACTTATTCATTCTCAGCACCTCCCGCCTTTTTCTTGCTGTTAAAGAACAGATTTCTGTTCTTTACACCTATATTAACAAGGTTTCTGAGAAGGAATTTTGTAACAACAATGGCTGTGAACATGGATAGTATTACGCCTATACCAAGCGTTGTCGCAAAGCCCTTAACCGTGCCGATACCCGAAATATAAAGAACGATACAGGTAATAATTGTCGTTATGTTCGAATCGAAAATAGCCGACAATGCCTTTGAAAATCCCGCCTCTACCGAAGCTCTTATAGACTTGCCCAAAGCAAGCTCCTCTTTCATACGCTCAAATATGATACAGTCCGCGTCAACCGCCATACCGATTGAAAGAACGATACCCGCGATACCCGCAAGGCTGAGGTTTACGTGGAACAATCCCATTGCGAGACATATAAGACCTACATAGATAAGAAGTGAAAGATCCGCTATAAGTCCCGGAAGTCTGTATCTCCATATCATAAACAGCATTACGAGAATAATTCCGATTACAGCCGCCTTCTGGCTTGTGGGCAGCGCGTCGTCGCCAAGCTCCGCGCCCAATGTCTGCTGTGAAATCTTTGTCATCTCAAACGGAAGATTTCCCGAATTGATCTGACTCGCGAGAGTTGACGCCTGCTCGGCTGTGAAGCTGCCTGTTATAACGCATGAATCACTGTCAATCTTCTCGTGAACCTGCGGTCTTGAAACCTCCGTCTCGTCCATTACAATGCTTATAACATTATCGGGCGAGGACTTTGCCGCGGCTGCCGCTGTCGCGTCCGCGAATTTTTTAGAACCTTCCGAGGTGAACGTAACGCTTACATAATACTGCTGATTTGCGTTCTGGCTCGGCTGTCCGTACTGGCTCTTAGCCGAAGCTACATCCGTTCCTTCAAGAACCACATTACCTTCCGAATCTCTGAATGTGAGCTTCGCCACCTGTGAAAGGAGCGCCACGGCCTCGTCTGTCTGCGCCGTAGCCGCGTTTGTCGAAGCCTTCGGAGCCTCTGTAGCCGGCTCGCCGGTCGTGGACTCCGCAGCAGTCTCTGCCGCCTCCGTTGCTTCGGTCGCGGCCTCGCCTGTTGCGGACTCTGACGCCGCCTCCGTCGCCGCGGGTGCTTCTGTTACCTCCGCTTCAGACGCGGTTTTCTTGGTCGGAATTTCGATTGTTACCTTTCCGCCCTCACCGACTGAAATTCTTGCCTCCGTATAGCCCGCGTCAGTAAGACGTCTGTCGTAAATTGCTCTTACTGTTTCCATTTCGTCGTCGGTCGGATTTGAACCCTCAGGCGCGGCAAAGGTGATTACCGAACCGCCTGCGAGGTCGATACCCTGCCTGATACCGGTATTTTCATCAAACATACCGCCGTATTTCTCGTTTAGCGTGCCCGGCAGACCGAGTATCGCAACGAGGTCGAGGCATATCGCAGCGACAACAACGAAACAAAAAGCTATAATACTTTTTTTCCTCATTTGCGTTAACATTCCTTTCCTTTTTTTGTAGCGGATGTCAAATACCCGCCCATTTTTAACACATACAGCTATTATACAACTAAACTTATGTTAAGTCAAGCCTTTTTTCCTTAAAATTTCTTTGTCTGAATTCAATCGCCATATTTATATTTCTTTGGTTATTACCGCGTAGGCCTGAGAAATGCTCATGTTATTCTCGCGCGCCGCTCTCTCTATATCCGCCGCCAACGGCCTTGTCTTTGTCACGCCGAAACCGGTGCTTTTTAAAATACTTATCTCGCCTATCGACGTTGCCGCTCTGTCAAGCGTTACTTCCAATTCATATGCCGCAACCGCCATACGCCGCACCGACGTCGCCGAGGTGTTACGCAATATCTCGCTCGCCACATCATCTGCCGCGTCGTTGGGGCATATGCATTTAAGCATCAAACCGCCTCCGCCGCTCAAAAGCGAAACCGGTACCGTAAACGCCTCCAATGCGCCGGCCTCGATAAGTCTTTCGCCGGTGAGTTTGAGCGTTTCCGCGCTGTCGTTATAAAGAGACGCCTCCAGCTCCGTTATCGAAGCGTTCGCGGCGGTTCTTACGACATTGCCCATAAACACTCTCGTGCAGTTCACGCCGGAGCGGAAGTTTTTGCCGCCAAAGCCCGCGCCCGAACGAATTACCACCATTTCGGGCATATCGCTGAACTCGTCGGCAAACTCCTTAAGTATCGCTCCGCCCTCAAGAGAGCATATTTCGCCCTCCTCCGTTCCGGACGAATATGGAATTTCGCCGAGAATATTCTGCAATGCGGGAATGGGAATGGGCATGCGGCCTCTGTATGTCATGGCATAGCCCGTACCCGTGGCAACGGGCGAAGCGATTATCCTTTCCACCTCAAGCTCGTCAATAATAATACATATCGCGACAACGGACGCGATTATGTCCCGCGAACCCGTCCTTCGCAGTATAAGCTCATCGACCGGCTTCCTGTTCGCCTTCGACGCCGCCTCGGCAATTGTTTTGTATATATTTACCGCGCGTTTCCTGACCTTTCCGCTAAGCGGCAAATCCTCTATAATATCCGTTACGTTGTCCAAAGTTCTGCCGCCGTGCCGCGAACCCTCGCTCCTTGACGGCTGAACGTTTTTCGATCTTGAAAAAAAGCCCCCCGACTTTTCGCCATCGTCATCGTCAAACTCGTCATCGTCATACATGGGCTCGTCGCTTGTGCGTATAAACTGCATCCTTGAACCCGTAATTCCGTTAAGAGCTTCGGCCTCGCGTTCAAGTCTTAGTCCTTTAAACCCCATCTCGTTAAATCTGCGCACAAACAGCTCCGGATTTTCCAGAGTGTCAACCAGCGCGCCCAGGAGCTTTATTCCCGTAATCCCCATTCTGCTGTCAATGTATAGTGCGTCCATTTATAAATATCTCCTTTTTTAAACTCGTAAGGTTTATTCTATCATATTTTGTCGCCCGCGTCAATACAATTCGGAAAATTCCGTATTAATTTGTAAATTTTTACATTAATTAAGTTCTCTGTACGCTTCGCGCCCCTCCCACGAATCGAAGGTCGGCATATCATTATACACATCCACAGCCATGTCGATAAGCGGCATAAGCGCTACCGCGCCGCTCCCCTCGCCAAGAAACATACCGCAGTCCAGATAGGGCGCGAGCCCCAGCGCGTCCAGCGCCAGCCTCCCGCCCGGCTCTTTTGACATATGCGACGGTATCATATAATCGCGCGCCGAAGGGTGCAGTCTGTACGCGCAAAGAGCCGCTACGGAGGAAATGAACCCGTCAATTATCACCGGAACACGGTAAGCCGCGCCGCCCAAAAACACGCCGCAGAGTCCCGCTATATCCAGTCCGCCCACCTTGCTCAAAACATCCGTCACATCATCCGCCTCCGGCCTGTTTACGGAAATAGCGCGGCCGATGGCGTCAATCTTACGTCTTAGTCCTTCTTTGCACAGTCCCGCGCCTCTGCCCGTGACCTCCTCCGGCGCTTTCTTTAGCAGCACAGCCGCTACTGCCGACGAGGTCGTTGTATTGCCTATACCCATCTCGCCGGTGGCGATAAGCGAATACCCGTCTCGCTTAAGCCGTCCGACTATGCTTATTCCGACCTCCATTGCGCGGATTGCCTCATCACGGGACATTGCCGCGGTATATGTGATATTTTCGGTTCCGTATCGTATTTTTATTCGCTTATCCGTTACCCCCGGCACATCCTCAAGAACGCCTATATCTACGGGGAACAACTCGCATCCGGCTCGCTCCGCCATTATGCTGACGCTCGCTTTGCGTTTTAAAAAATTACCCGTCACCATAGCCGTTATATCCTGTCCGCACTGGGTTACCCCTTCGTTTACCACTCCGTTATCGGCACACATTATGACCAGGGCTTTCTTATCTATATGCGTGTTCACGTCGCCCGATATTGCGCACAGCTGTGCTGTCAACTCCTCAAGTCGACCGAGGCTGTGCAGCGGCTTCGCCACATTGAGCCATTTCTTCTGCGCTTCGGCATATGCCGCCCCGTCGGCGGGTTCTATAATTTTAATCGCTTCGTTTAATGTCATTGCAGCCTCCGAAAAAATATTTTTACGTCACTAAAAAAGTAACGGCATGCAGTTCATGCCGTTACCGTGAATTAGCAATCAATCAACGATTGTCTCAACATAAGCCTTAATCTTGTCGCACTTTGCGTTGGCGAAGAACAGCTCCTTGAACTTAGCGCCCGCTACCGCGCCCTTTACAAGATCCTGATCGAGAGCCGGAAGTATATCCAAAAGATCGCGGTATGTAACCTTCTTAACCTCATTAAGGATTTTAGCGTTTCTCTGCTCCGGAACAGCTCTCTCCTTCGGATAGCCGCCGCCCCATTCCTCAACAAAGAGCTTCTCAAATATGTACTGGAGGTTAAGCTCCGCGCCCCAGCCCCAGCCCTTTGCGAAAGGCAGAGCGATACAGTTGCCGTTGTTTACCTGTGTGAACTGATAAGCGTCCGTCGGATCAACGATATGTCCGCAGAGAACTCCGGGGAATGAATTGCAGGCAAGACAAGCGCCCTCGCCCGTTCCGCAGCCCGTGATTACGAGATCGGCAGCGCCCGAATTTATAAGTATTGAAGCAAGAATACCAATCTGAACATATGTAAGCTGAGCCTCATCCTCCGCCGTATACATTCCGTAATTATCCACTGTATGACCGAGCGGTTCAACAACCTTCTTTAGTGTAGCTTCGATAATGCCATTCTTTGCAGCCTGGCTGTTTTCGTTAATTAAAGCAATTCTCATTGTTATAAAGTCTCCTTTCAAATCATGTCGGGTTTGTCCCGTTCTTTATATCATTATACCGCAATTTTTCATTTTAGTCAATATATTTATTTGCTAAAATGAAAAATCCGAATGAGTTAACAAATTATAAACTGTATTATAAATTCAACTCATTTAAAAACCGCTGCGGGACCGCCAAAAATATATTGACTAAATTCGGCCGATAATGTATAATATAGCTACAAAGCCCGCAATGATGTATAAATAACTATATAACAATGAAAAGGAACTTGTATGATGAAAACAAAATCAGTATATATATGCAATGAATGTGGCTACCGTTCCCCGAAGTGGCTTGGGAAATGTCCCGGCTGCAACAATTGGAACACTATGGTGGAAACGCTTGACGCATCGGCAAAGCCATCCGCCGCGTCACGTCCCGGGATCGGGATAAAAAGCGAGCTTAACCGACCAAAGCCCATACGCGATATAACCGGGAACCACGCGTCACGTTTTTCAACCGGATTGCGCGAGCTTGACAGAGTGCTCGGCGGCGGCATAGTAAACGGCGAGCTGATACTTGTTGGCGGCGATCCGGGTATAGGCAAGTCTACGCTGCTCCTGCAAATCTGCGAAAATGTCGGTAAAACAAAAAAAATACTCTACGTTTCGGGCGAGGAGTCGCCGGTACAGATTAAGATACGCGCCGAACGGCTTAACGTAAACACCGAAAATCTGTATCTGCTTTCGGAAACGGATGTGGAAACCGTTCTTGAAAACATAAATGACACAAAGCCGGATATAGTCATTATCGACTCAATCCAGACGATGCATATAGAGTCCATCCAATCGGCGGCGGGCAGCGTGCCGCAGGTTCGCGAAACCACAAACGCGCTTATGCGCCTGGCGAAATCAATGAGCATATCCATGTTCATCGTGGGACATGTCACAAAGGACGGAGCGCTCGCGGGACCGCGAGTACTGGAGC